>JBDTMM010000019.1:0-13486 GCA_039934275.1 Flavitalea sp.
TCATCTGGTGGAATCCCATTGTCCGTAACTACAATTTTTATTTTATCGATTGTACAAATGAAGGCCAGGCTTTTTCTTTTGAATTTACTGCTGTCAGTAACTAAAATTACTTGCTTTGATATAGCTATCATCGCTTTATTCAAATGAGCTTCATCAATATTAGGGGTATAAATACCCTGGGTAGTATCAAATCCATCCGTACTAAGAAAAAGTTTATCAACATAAAAGCTATGAAGATTGTTTTCTGCCAATGGACCAACCAGGCTCATAGAATTCTGACGTAAGTATCCGCCAGGGATGATTACATTGATGTTGTCCTGTGGCATCAACTGATATGCAATATTGAGAGCATTCGTTATTACGCTTAGTTGCCTTATGTTGCCAAGGTTTTTGACTATTTCCGCTGTGGTAGAGCCACTGTCGATAATAATCGTTTCGCCTTCCTGTATCAGGGAGGCGGCCTTCTTGCCAATTGCCGCCTTTTCTGCAGCATTCAACTTGTTTTTATCCGACAACCTCTTATCAATAGCTACCTTGTTTTGTGAATGAATTGCCCCTCCTCTTACCTTGATCAATAAATTCTTATGCTCTAAATGGCCCAGGTCATTTCGAATAGTAACCTCGCTTACATTAAATTCCTTACTTAACTGGACAATCAATACCTCGCCGGTCAGTTTAATGCGTTCCAGAATCTGTTTTCTTCTGGAAACGGTAAATCTTTCCTTTCGTTCAGACATATCTTGAAATTGCAAGTAAATATACTCTACTAACTTTGTATTCGAAACCACCTGGTAGAACATTTAACTATCGGATCCGGGGTTATATCCTTAAAAACACTCCAAAATCTTCAATCCCAAATAATATACAAGGTTTATGAAAGATGATATGAAGATTATGAAAGATAATACTATATTTGTTGCATAAAAAGGAGCATGATTAATCAGAATAACCCTACAGAATTTTTATTTGAAAAAGGGGCTTTGCATACTTCCAGTGAAATTGCCAATCAACCGATTTTATGGAAACAAAGCGAAGGGAAATTTTATCGGGAATCAAAAAGTATTGAGTCCTTCTTGCAGCAGGCGTTGAATCAATGTGACGAAATTATCTTAACAGGCGCGGGTACAAGTGCATTCATTGGCATCTCTCTACAAGGAATTTTTTTTTCACGCACGCATAAAATGACTCGTGCTATTGCCACTACTGATATCATTTCTCATCCGCATCATTATTTAAGCGAGGATCGGGTACCCTTAATTATTTCATTTGCTCGTAGTGGCAAGAGCCCCGAGAGTTGTGCCGCACTTGAGTTGGCTGATCAAATTTGCAAAAAATGTTTTCACCTGATCATTACCTGTAATTCAGAAGGACTATTAGCCAATTACGATTCCTGCAATCTGGCTTATGTTTGTGTATTGCCTTCCGAGGCCAATGATAAGGGCCTTGCGATGACTGGAAGCTATTCTTCCATGTTACTGATCGGATTATTGATAGCCTTTTTCGAAGAAAAGAGTTTTTGTCAGTCACAAGTACGATTACTTATAAGTTCTGCAGAAAAGATTTTTAAAGAATATTCTACAATTATTCAGGCTATTGCAGAAAAAGACTTTCATCGTGCAGTCTTCCTGGGATCAGGACCTCTTTTTGGTACAGCCACAGAAGCCGCATTAAAATTGCAGGAGTTAACAGATGGCCAAATTGTTTGTAAAGCTGACACTTTTCTTGGTTTCCGTCATGGTCCGAAAGCAGTAATTGATGAAACTACGCTGGTTGTATATTTCTTTAGTAATGATAAGTATGCACATCAATATGAAATTGATTTATTAGAAGATATGAAAAGAGGGAATAGTGCCTTGTTCCATTTGGGGATTAGTGAACAACCAATAGATTCCCCCATTTTGCAGGCTCAAGTTATTTTAGGGGCTGATAGTGCCCCACTGTCTGTACATTTCTTGCCAGTATGTAGCATTCTTCCTGCGCAACTGTTAGGTTTATACAAAAGCCTGAATCTTGGCCTTGAGCCTGATACACCCTCTATAAGCGGAGCTATTTCAAGAGTGGTGGAAGGGGTAATTATTTATCCTGTTGTGATTTAAGATTAAATCTGCCATTCGTTATACTTATTTAAATAATAACCCTTTGTCTCAAAAAAAAATTGATGTACTGGTTGTCGGCGAATTGAATATCGATTTAATTATGGACAAGCTTGAACAATTCCCTCAAGTTGGTAAAGAAATTATCGCTAATCGTATGCACCTGACTCTTGGCAGTAGTTCAGCAATTTTCGCGAGCAATTTATCTGTTTTAGGAAGTCGTGTCAGCTTCTGCGGATGTGTTGGCCAGGATAATTTTGCTGATAAAATTACATTTGACCTTTCATCGAAAGGTGTACAGGTGGATCATATCATCAGAAGCACTACATCAGATACTGGTGTAACCGTTACTTTTAATTTCCATGAAGATCGAGCCATGGTTACTTACCCGGGCGCAATGAATGAATTGTGCTGTGAAAACATTACGGACCAAATGTTGGAAGAGGCAACCCACTTACACGTCAGCTCGATCTTTTTACAACCTGCTCTGAAACCCGGACTAGAAAATCTTTTTCGCAGAGCTCGACAGAAAGGACTGACCACTTCCATGGACCCTCAATGGGATCCTACTGAAGAATGGGATTTAAATAAAGAAAAGCTATTGCCTGAAATTGATATTTTTCTACCCAATCTGGAAGAGTTGAAAAACATTACGGGCCAGTCAACCATTGAAAACTGCCTCAATACTATACAAGCGCACAGCAACATTGTTGTTGTAAAAAATGGAAGAGCGGGAGCCCGTCTGCAAAAAGAAGCTATCACCATTGAACAAGAGGCTTTCCTGAATACTGATATTGTTGATACCATAGGTGCCGGAGATAGTTTCAATGCAGGTTTCATTCATAGCTACCTGCAAGGAAAACCGCTACAGGAATGTATGCGCGTTGGTGCGCTATGCGGAGCCATAAATACTACGGGTAGCGGCGGAACAACTGCCTTTGACAATTACGACAACCTTATTGAACTTGCCATGCAAAAATTTAATACCTGCTTATGACAATGAAAGAGGCGCTCTCGAAATGCACTGTAGAAAAATCTGCTTTGCTTGCAGTTAATTTCTACAATTTCGAAACATTAAAAGGACTTCTACTTGCTGCACGTGATACAGGCAATTCCCTGATTTTGCAACTTAGTGAGAGTTCCTTACAATATCTCGGCATTAATCCTGCGGTGGCGATGGCCCGTTCGCTATTACAGGAACTGGGAGTAACAGGATGGTTGCATCTGGATCATGGCAAAGACATAGGAATAATTAAGAAATGTTTGGATGCCGGGTTCGATAGTGTAATGATTGACGGGAGTGAATCTTCGTTCGAGGAAAATGTACGTATCACGAAAGAAGTTGTAAAAATAGCAATGCCTTACGGCGTTAATGTGGAAGGCGAACTTGGTTATATCGCAAAATTAGGTCAACACCAATATGTTGAACCTACATCTATTGACGATGCGAGAAGGTTTGAAGAATCAACTGGAATCAATGCACTGGCTATTGCAATTGGCAATGCACATGGATTTTACAAAGAGCCGCCAAAATTACGCTTAGACAGACTTGCCGAAATACGATCCGCTACCCGAAGTGCGCTGGTATTGCATGGTGGCAGTGGTATTCCTGATAAGGACTTGCAGGTCGCTATCAGATTAGGTATAAGCAAAATTAATCTGGCAACGGAAACCAAAAATGCCTTTATGAAAAAATTGCAATTACTGCTTGCAAACACAACCGAAATAGATCTTCGAAAAATATTTCCACCAGCTATTAGCGAAATACAAGATTTAATTACGAAGAAACTCAACGTAATTAACTTAAGCAAAATCAGCTCCGAAGCTTAGTTGTCCTATTTATTCTAGCAGGGATAAAAGCATGGAGTCAATGGGCATTGCAAAAGCAGCTATTCATACTTATTCAACCGGAAAACAATTTGATTCTATTGTTGATTCATACAGGAGCTACCCATGGCTGTTTTCTTGTTTTATGCGGTTTCGACAATACGGGTTTCGGCATACCTGATTGAGTAAAAAAGCCTATATACTTCTTCATCTCTCGTAGTCTTCTTGTATAGTTCTCTAAGTACTCTCCTATAGCCAACGGTTATACAAGCACTATACAAGCACTATACAAGTGTACAACAAAAGCACTATTTGGACATCTCCATTTTTCCAGGTTGCAGGATTTATTAGTGCGATCGTGAAAGATGAGGTACAAAGAACCGCAATACATCAAATATAAATTAGTAACTGAGTGGGTTATAATATTATATTTATTCTCGCAAACAAATTAAATGACTGCTATAACTAGTTCTTTCTCAGACCAGCCTTCGCATAAACCGGTTCATCCCTTTTTATTGACGATTCTTATTTTACCTATGGGGGTATCCACAGGATTTGTATCGGTTACGCTTGGGTATCTTTTATCGCAGGCAGGTGTATCAGTAGATAAGATCGCTGCATTGATTGCGGCTACTCTACTACCACACATTTTTAAATTTATCTGGGCACCTTTAATTGACACTACCCTTTCCTTCAAAAGATGGTATTTTATTGCCAGCATCATAAGTTCCATTGGCATTGTAACACTAGGCATATTACCATTAAGACAATCTAGCTTACCGCTACTGACTATCATTATTCTTCTATCTCAATTCGCTATTACCTTTCTTTGTATGGCAACAGAAGGACTGATGGCATATGATGTTCCGGAAGGATTAAAAGGAAGAGCAGGAGGCTTTTTCCAGGCAGGTAATCTTGGTGGTGTTGGACTTGGAGGAGGACTTGGTCTTTTTCTTGCTCAACGCTTATCTGACACATGGATGGTCACTGTAATATTAGGTATTCTTTGTTTATTGTGTTCCATCGCATTATTATATTATAGAGATCCGAAAATTACAATTCGCGAAGAATCTGTAAGTAAGACATACGAAAATTTATGGAAAGATGTTTGGAGTACCCTTAAGTCGAAAAGTGGATTACTTGCTATGGTACTTTGCTTTCTGACTCTGGGTACAGGTGCAGCTAATAATCTATGGTCTTCCATTGCTAAAGACTGGAAAGTAAATGCTGATACTGTAGCAGTGGTGACCGGCGTTGCAGGTGGATTGCTTTCGGCTTTAGGTTGTATAATTGGGGGTTGGATTTGCGATCGTATGAATCGCAGAAATGCCTATCTTCTTTTTGGATTGATAGGTGCTGCAACTGCAGTAGGAATGGCTTATGCACCACGAACAGAAATAATGTTCATTTTATGGACCTCATTTTACGCAATAACATTGGGGTTGAGCTATGCAGGATTTACCGCTTTTACATTAGAAGCAATTGGCAAAGGTGCCGCTGCTAGCAAATACAATATTTTTGCAGCGCTGTCAAATGCACCTATTTACTTAATGACGTATATTGTTGGAATAGCTTATGCACGCAGTGGAGCAACCGTAATGCTCAATACGGAAGCAGCCTTTGCAGTTGGAGCAATTGTAGTTTTTCTTTTATTTCAAAAAATAATATTTAAGTCTAAAATTAAAACGCACACTGCAATTGTCCCGTGATCTATAGTGTTCTAATTATTTTCAGGTTGAATTATTCTGGCATTGATTAAGCATATAATACCTGCTAAACAATGTGCACCTGGTCGTTGGATATTAAAAGATCAGTATTATTTTTTTTAGCATTGCTACAGGAAAGTACAATTAGTATATCACTATGGAGATTAGGTTCATTTTCATTATTCAATAAAAGCATACACAATACTCTTTCTCTCTCCTACTTTTGTGGAATGTATTACGAAATTCATGGAAGCGGCGATCCGCTGGTTCTAATTCATGGTGGAGGTTCAACCATAAACACATCGTTCGGTAAGGTATTGCCTTTATTTGCAAAGTCATTTAAAGTGATAGCTGTTGAATTGCAAGCGCACGGGCGCACACCTGATCGCGATACCCCGCTTAGTTTTCAGCAGGATGCAGATGATGTTGCTGCATTAATGCATGAACTGAAAATTACAAAGGCATCTTTCTTTGGTTTTAGTAATGGAGGCAGCACCACATTACAAATAGGGATCCGTCACCCCGGGATCGTAGATAAACTCATTGTTGCTTCGGCCATTTATAAAAGAAACGGAATGCCTGCCTGGTTCTGGGATTTTATGAAAACTGCGGATATTTCAAACATGCCGCAGGAACTGAAAGACGATTATTTATTATTAACGATGGATCCCAGGGGATTGCAGATCATGCACGACAGGGACGTGCAAAGAATGGTCACCTTTAAAGACTGGGATGAAGAATATATCAAAAAGATTACCGCACCAACTTTGGTGATCAGCAGTGATGCCGATGTTGTTCGTGTTGAGCACGCGGTTGAAATATTCCGATTGCTTCCAAATGGCAAACTGGCAATATTCCCTGGGGTGCATGGAGAGTTTATGGGGGAAATAACAACCCTTCGCACAAACAGCAGGGTTTATGAACTTGCCGTTATTATAATTGAAGAATTTTTACATCCCCCGGCTACCTCATCGAATTGATGTATTTATCTTTTTGAAGACTTCTTTTTTGCTGCTTTTTTTGGAGCAGCTTTTTTAGCGCCCTTTGATGCTGTTGATCTCTTCTTAGCCAAAGGTTTTGCAGACTTCTTCTTTGCTACTTTTTTAGCTGGCGCTTTTTTGGCTGCCTTTTTCTTAGCGGGCTTGCTGTTCCTTTTTTTAAAATCCTTGATACTGGATTTAACGGAAGCGATCTTTTCACCCGCAAACTCAACAAAGTGATCCTTACCCGTAATAAGCTCTTCTTTGAGATGAGTTGCCTGTTCACCTATTTTTTCAAAAAGAGTTTTAGCTGCGCTTGATTCAGTGGAGGTGCCGGTTTTCTTCTTTGCCATTATAATAATTTAAAGGTGATTAAATATACCTATTGTACAGACAGCAGCAAATAAGTTTTGCGCAATATTCAATAATTGTTGAGCAGGTATTTTCAGCAGTGAATGGTAATGCATCCGAACCGTTAACAAATACAGGAAGGTTCATATCCAGGACAATTTTATTTTTCTGTTCGAGATAGATAAGGGCATACCTGTTATTGACATTACCAATACACGCCACTCCAAAAAAACCGCCCTTCAGCAAATTCCCGGCAACAAGGATACGGTGGTAAAGGGTGATGTACAATATGCAGATATGTATCCTAACATGCTTTCCACCGACATCTCTGATATTCATCATGGTAAAAACCGAAATGCTTCGCGGTATTTTTTAGTTCCAGTTCAGCATGTACGCATGTGGCAGTGATAGCAATCTTGTGGTTGTTTTCCTAATAAAAAGAAGACGATGGTTCAGAATTGATAAGACTCCATCATGGTGACAGGAATGAGGAAATATGGGCCTCTCCCAATTCTGCATACATTCCTTTATTTAGATATCATTCCCATAAAAGGAATTTACAATATTTGAAACCATCATACTGCTCACATAATCAGCTATTTAGTTCCCGGCACGCGGTTGGAAATGATATGAGTATAAAGCATCCAAAATGAAAAACGCAATTATCCTTTCAATCCTTATCCTCACTACAACTTCAGCGGCCTTCTCTCAAACTATTTACAATATAAAAGCAAACATAACGGTAAGTGGAGCGAAAATGCCTAGCCAGTGCATTAACTGCATCGTAAATATCTCAGACGGTGTGACCCTTACTGTTAACCAGGACATCTACTTACAGAATGTTACTTTTAATGGTGGCACCATTGCAGTATCTGATGCGAAAATGACTTTTTGGGCTCCCGGCACCTTTAATAATGTAAAGCTGACCTTCCAGAAAAATGGCGGTCTTGTTTCATCAGGTGCCCTTGCGATTACCAATTCTACCTTTACTTTTTACGATAATACTACTGCGGTGTTGTGGTCAACCGTGGATATGGTTGCAACCAGCTTCAAATTTTTAGGTAACTCGAACTTCGTAGCTACCAGCACTGTTAATCTTTCAAAGAACAGTTCTATAACAGCGGGAGACGGATCGGCAGATAGCAAGGCCTTCATTAAATTCGACGGTGGTACATTAAATGAAAATGATAAATCTTACGTTTCTCTTTTAGGTGTTAACAATTACTACTTTAACTGGTCAAATTACAATGCGGCTGGGAAATCAATAAAAACAACGGATTCTAAGATCAACTGCGGTACCGGTAAAAATTCGTGTTCAGCTCCGGTGGTGTACGGTCTTGCAACTTTAAATGCAAGTGGTGTAAGCACAAACGCAACGCTTCCTGTAAAACTTTCTGCCTTTGCAGTAAAAGTTGAGGGTTCATCGGTTAACATTACCTGGACCACAGATGCTGAAATAAATTCATCACGTTTCGACATTGAACGCAGCACCGATGGTAACACATGGGTAAAGATCGGTGCGGTTACTGCAAACACAAACTCTTCAGTAGTAGAAAAATATGCTTACACAGACCTTTTAAAAACAAGCGGAACCGTGAGCTACAGATTGAAAATGGTTGACCAGGATGAAACTTTTGAATACTCTCCTATCAAGGCAGTAAAAACCGCAGCTTCAATAGAAATGAACATCTACCCTAACCCTGCTACAGACTACGTGGTGATCAATGCAAAGAACACCACCGACAAAATGAACATTCAGCTGATCAGCTTTAATGGCCAGGTTGTTAAACAGATCAATGGTAACGGAACTGTAAGGATGGATGTAAATGATGTTCATATGGGCAACTACATCGTTAAAATTGTTGACACCACCGGTGCAATGAAAAGTTTTAAACTGATGATTGCCAAATAATAGTACTTCAGTTTTTCGAGCGCTTTTTTACCTGAAGTAATGTTTGGATGGAGTTGAATTGATTTTTCGTAGTTCTTTATTTCCTGCCGCAGCATAATCTTCCCCAAGGCTGTCATAAACATTAAATGAATCCGGGAAAAGCTTTGAATTTAGTTCAAACACCTGGATGGCCAGATCATCTTCCCCGTCTTCAGGCAAGTATATTCCAAATTGTTCATTGCGAGTTCTGAACCTGCTACTCCATTTAAGGTAATGTCGTTAGTGATCTGACAGGCGATTTTCCACTTACCATCTTTCTTTATTAATACCCTGTGTTCGCGCGATATGGCTTTATTAAATGGCGCAGGGTTTGTTTTGTAGTTTATTGTCTGCTGATAATCTACCACTGCTATTTTACCTTCTGTGCGAATGATGAAACTATCGGCTACCACGTCAACCGTGTCCGGTTTAGGATTGTTTTTGAAATTGGCCATAGCTTCCGGCCCGATCTTATCCCATCCTGCTTCAGTAAAATATCCGCCGTTGCCTGCAAAGGTGCGGGTGGTTTTAGCGTCCATCAACCATGTGGAGGCCCATCCTGTTGAATCTTTTTTGAAGTAAGAATTCGTTTCTTCCGATATCACTTTTTTTATGGCTTCATCCTGTGCATCCTGGGCCCTGGTTTGTGAGAAAGAGAAAGTGAGGACTGCAATTAAGCAGAACCAAATTTTTTGTGTGCGCATAAAAGGGTTGACCACCTGGTCGGGTTTTAGGGGAAATGATGAATGGGGAACTTTAGAGTTGTCGCAGAGGACAGATTAGCTATCCTAATATAAACTATTCCCGGTTCATCTTAAAATCAAAATGGATGGCAAATCAGCTTAATCGTACTTGGGTCCTTTTAAGAAGTAACCGCCCAATGAAAAAGTAAAATTGAATTCGAAGAAGTTTTCCTTTACCAATGGATACACCGCTTCGCCCCTTGTGCCTACTTTTAGCCCGATACTATATGCACTGAGTGTACTTTTCGATGGAAACGTGGCGCCGAGCGTAAATGCCTTTGAGGTGAGTTGATAATCGTGGATGATGAGATAAGAATTTTCGAGGTTGAAACCCGCTGATAAACCGATGCCTGCCGTTAATCCAAAAATGCCCTGTTTTAAAGGCTGGTGGCGAACACCAATTGAATAACTCGTTGCATTGGTGGTGACAAAATCATTTCCCTTATACCCTGTATTCTCCCAGTTATGGCGAATTACATCGCCACTAACTGTAAAAGCATTTTTCTTCCAGGTTAATCCCAGGCCATATTTTTGCGGAAAGGCAAATGTATATTCTTTATCGTCTTTTTTCTCGATTACCGCTGCACTACTGTTTTCAAGGGCATTCTCCTCTAATACATTCAGCGCGATCTGGGGCTCGTAAAATGCACCGATCATGAAACTGTTCTTTCCGGAAACGACCTGGTATTGCAGCCCCGCATTTAGCGAACCATGATTGTAATATTTATTCTGATCCGACACAAGTACATCCGTGCCGGTACCGATGGTCTCTTTTGCATTGACCGAACCAAAAATAAATCCACCCGTTAGTCCGAGGGTTAAATGTTTTTTTATTTTAATAGCGTTGGAAAGATATATCTGGTACAAACCACCCGTTCCTTCAATTGTACTTGGATAATTTTCGGTAGTGCCCGCAATTTCATGATTGCCGGTAGTGAAGTAATCCACAGAAGAAAATTTTCTTAACCCTATTACCGTCCACAGTGGTTTTATTACCTGCATGCCCACCGCTACCCGCGATATTGTAAAGTCGCCTGCAGATATATTCACATTGTCGCTGATGTATTTGGTACTTAACCCGCCAAGCGTTAATTCGAACATGAATTTATTTTTGGGTAGCCATCCAAAGCTCGCAGGATTTGTTTCGTTAAGAGAATATTGCGAAGGCATCGCAACGCCAACATTCCCCATTCCAACATACGCATTCTGATCGCGCATACGATAGTCACCGATACCATAAGCAGAATAAATGGAGTTGATTCCCTTTTGTGCATGAACGGAATTCGCTGCACAGATCAATATTAAAATACTCCATCTATAATTAAGCCTCATCAGTGTACATTATTTTTTAAAGAATAGCAGTTGCATTAAAAATTTGGATGGCGAATTTGCCCGCATATCGTCGCCCGCGACAAGCCTGTTTAAAGAAAATTCTCTTCCATTTGCGGCAGAGAATGGCTGGAGGTATATGGTTCCGGTGGTATAGATTGTGGAAGTAATATCCACTTTTGTAAATGCCGACAGGTCATAGCGGTAATCGGTACCCGTTCCTTTGAGGTCGTCGAAGGTTAGGCCGCCATTTTGAATAGAGGTTTTATCTGCAGTATAAACCGGCGAAAGTGTACTTCCATTATCAACCGATATACCCAATCCGATAAAATTAATAAGTGGAAATTGTGCAAATGATTGTGGTACGGGCAATACCTGTAACTCTGCGGTTTCTATTCTTACAAAATCAGGAAGGGTGGGTAATGCTTTTAGTGATGGAAGCGTGAATTTTGTTCCCACTCCGGCGAGGTCGTTTATGTATATCTGGTTACCCAATGTAGATGATAGCAATTCATGTCCTGGCAGAAGGGTTTCTGTTATAGTTCCTGTTGGATCGTTGGAGATACTATTAAACTGGAAACTTCCTCCTTCGGATTTAAAGTCGAGGGTTTTGTTGATGTGCACACCCTGATCGTCGTGATAATAAAGGCGGATGGTAGTGCCGCTATCTGTGGCGTTGAAAGAATAGGTAACATTATTTCCAGCGGAAGGCTCTATTGATAAACCACGAAAAAATTGCTGAAAATCATCTTGCGTAAAGATCCGTGAATCTGCTTTTTTGTAGAGGTTAAAAACTTCGGCCCCGAAATCATCTGATAATTTAACCGAAACAGAGTCATCTACATTTGGGCGGATTTTTATGGAAGCTGTTCCCATAGCAGTGGGCACAGTGAGTAATGATTGCTGGTTAAAATAATTTTTATTAACAGCGTCGAGGTTTTCTCTAAGCTCATGCGCCTCTATATTCCAAATGGAATTGGTATCGCCATAGAACCGGTGATCGGTGTGCATTATTAATGCAATGGAATCGAATGTTTCAGAAGCAGAACCAACGCTTCCATAATAATTACTGGCAATCTTAAACCTGAGGTACGACTTTGAGGTTGTTTTTCCAAAATAGGGGTCGGTAGTTTCACCGATGATCGCCTTATTGCTACCGGAGGTTTGGAAAGAATCGAGTTTATATACTATGAATGCGGGTTGTAAGGTATCGGTCTGTACAATGAACAGGTTTGGATCCTGTGTAACCGTTTCTATATATTGCGGATCCTTTGTGCAATCGGCCAGTAAAAATATAAATAATACAAGTACAAGGTACTTTCCCACTACTATGATTTTTTCAAACATATACTTTTGTGTTCCGGAAAAAATGGATTCCCCACAAAGCCCATTATTGTTTCGACGAAAGCCGCGATTCATTCTACATTAACAAAATATTTTAATGCCCGTTTATTTACACGATTGTTAATGGTCGATTAAAATGGCCATTTGGTAGAAACATATAATCCTTTCATCGAACGGAGGTCATAAAGCAGGTGAACGATAGTTTGTTTTGTAAAAAAAAGAATGCACGGTAATCGGAATATTGTAATGCTCGCAGGATTTTGTCTGGTGATTTTATCCGGTTGTGTTAAAAGCACTTCTACCTCAACAACTACTGTGGGCAACTGGGTACGCTCTTCGGATTTCGAAGGCAAGGCACGTACCGAAGCAGTAGCCGCCACCGCATCTAACGGTAAGGTATATGTTGGATTGGGCTTTGATGGCACAAACAGGCTGAACGATTTTTGGGAATATGATGCAACCAATGATTTTTGGCTGAAGAAGAAAGAGTTTCCAGGGGTGGCAAGAAATTCGGCCGTAGCCTTCAGTGCAAATGGGAAAGTGTACGTGGGCACAGGCTATGACGGGGTAAATTATCTTACAGACTTCTGGCAATACGATCCCGCAACCGACGAATGGCTGCAGGTGGCCGACTTTCCCGGTAGTGCGAGATATGGATCCGTTGCATTTTCCATTGCAGATAAAGGTTATGTGTGCGCGGGTTATGATGGAAACTACCTGAAGGATTTTTATGAGTACGATCCCGTTGCAAACACATGGGTGCAGAAAATAAGCCCGGGAGGATTTAAAAGGAATGAAGCAGTAGCATTTGTAATTGACGACAAAGCCTACCTGTGTACGGGTGTAAATAATGGGGAATACGTAAACGATTTGTTCGTGTATGATCCATCTGTAGATAAATGGACAGAAAAAAGACAGATCACCAATGTCAGCACAGAAAGTTACGACGATCTATATACGACCATTGCGAGAACGAATGGAGTTGCATTTGTATTAAATGGTAAAGGATACGTTACAACGGGATTAACAAGCGGGTATGTAAATAATACCTGGGAATATGATCCTGCAACAGATGTGTGGGTAGAAAAAACAGCATTCGAAGGAGCCGGCAGAGAAGGGGCAGTGGGTTTTTCAATAGACAACAGGGCATTTGTGGGTTTAGGAAAAAGTGCCAGTTTAAGAT
>JBDTMM010000020.1:0-13458 GCA_039934275.1 Flavitalea sp.
GCAGGCAAGTCCTGTTATTGTGGAAGACGGATGCTTTATAGGAAGCAGGTGTATAATTGTTGAGGGTGTGCGGATTGAAGAACAAGCCGTACTCGGTGCGAACGTGGTACTCACAAAAAGCACAAGGATCATTGACGTAAGCGGATCGGAACCTGTGGAATATAAAGGCCGTGTGCCTTCGCGCAGCGTGGTTATCCCCGGCACTTATAATAAGAAGTTTCCGGCGGGAGAATACGCCGTTCCCTGCGCACTAATCATTGGAAAGAGAAGCGCCGGCACAGATCTTAAAACGAGCCTGAACGAAGCTTTACGCGAATTTAATGTAGCCGTTTAAGGCGGATTGCTATTCATCTTTTACTTTTTGGCTTTACCAAATGTCCAACCGGCAAATACCTGCACCAGGTTGTTTTTTGCGTCTATTTTGGGCAGAACCATTCGGTGCTTATTTTTGCACATGCAAAATATAAAAAACGTCATATTCGATTTGGGCGGTGTGATATTGAATATCGACTTTAAAAAAACTGAAGCGGCATTTAAGATACTTGGAATAGATAAGTTTTCGGATCATATCAGCCAGACCTATATCAGTGATTTTTTTGAAAAGAACGAAACCGGAATGCTAACGGATGATGAATTTGTAGAAGGCATACAAAAGATCATTGGCAAACCTACGGACCGTGATAAAATAATCTCCGCATGGAACGCGCTTCTGCTCGACTTTCCACCGGAACGCATCGAACTGCTTAAAAAAATTAAAACCAAATACCGTTTATTTTTACTGAGCAATACCAATTCCATTCATGTGCAGGAATTTAACCCGAGATTGTTTCAGTTATACGGCTTTCACCTAGAGGACCTGTTTGAAAAAACGTATTACTCTCACGTGGTGAACCTTCGAAAACCAGATGCTGCAATATTTGAGCTGGTATTAAAAGAAAATAAGCTCAACCCATCTGAGACCCTTTTCATAGATGATACTGCATCAAATTTTGAAGAGGCTCGAAGACTGGGCATCCAGATCCATCATCTTGTACCGGGATCATCTATTACAGAAATAGGTTTATAGCATTTTTTAGTGCAGAACAGCTTTTAGAAATCTCATAGTTGTATAAGTTGTTAGCTGGCCACCGGGACCATTTAACGAAAAGTCGCAACCGTGAGTGGCCCAGGGCATGCGCAATACAAAATGTTTCACCCTGAATTCACTGAGTTTACGATCCATGCGGTTACAATGTTCGTAGGCAACGAGGGGATCATTTTTACCCTGCATGATGAGCGTAGGCACCGAATGGTTATTGACCACGTAAGCTGCTGAACTCAGTTCGTACTGTTTGGGTACCTGTTTATAGGTACCCCCTAAATAATCCTCCATTATCTTTTTACTATCGAGCACTAACGGATTTGCAGGGAAGGAATAACCCCATACCATGTCGGTGGGGCCATAATAACTGATTACTCCTTTTATGGCAGGTTCCTTTAAACCATATGCAGCGATTAATGCGATCTGCGCACCAGCCGATCGCCCCAATAACACAATGTTGGCAGCATCAACGTGCAGGCTATCGGCATTTGCCTGTAAATATTTTATTGCAACATCCACATCAACGATCGGTGATGGAAACAAGTGCTGCGGTGCCAACCGGTAATTGATCGTGACCACATTGTACCCCGATTTAGCGAGAAAACTATTTAATTCCGGTAATTGTTCCTTGGTTCCACCAGCCCAGGAACCACCGTGTATAACGATGATGCAGGGCCGCTTTTGGCCAATTTGATTTGGATAGAAATCGAGGGTAAGCGAATCATTACTATTGTACATAATCGTTTGAGGCACGATTTGTTTCGCATTGATACCTGTGATTATTTTCGAAAAAGAAAACGGGTAACTTTTTTCCAAAGCAACAACTTGAAAGGCACCATCAAATTCTTTATTAAGATTCTTTGAAACGCGCAGCGCCTGCAATACGGGAAGTGCAAAAAAAACCAGTGATGCTATCCCAATGATATTTGAAAGGATGTCGACTCTCGGACTGCCAAAACGAAAAATGAGTAGCAAACAGACTGCTATAAAAAATACCCAGCAGAATTCAGTGGTTAATATGGAAACGTACCAAAGTAAATTTAGCGGTGCGCGAAAAAGATTCAGGAGGGAAAGTAAAAACAACAAACAAATCAATACAAATCTCAGCATCCTGTTTTTAGCGAATTTATGATTAGATAAGTGAACATCATTTATTTAGCAATGTCAATTTTCACTTTTTTGTTTTTTATCTTTTCGTTTTTTATATTCTGAAGAATATTACTCACATGACTTTTTCTTACCGCAACAAACGATAGAAAATCTTTTACTTCTATCAATCCAATATCCTCTTTTTTTAATTGTCCCTTGTTAGATAAAAATCCTACGATATCCACTTTATTGATCTTGTCTTTTTTTCCTGCAGCGATGTACAAGGTTGACCACTTGGGTTTATCGGGGACTATGTTGGTTTTCGGCAGGTGTATTTCTTCAATCGATTTTGGTATGAATGATGGCAGTCTTTCATCGGCCCCCAAAATAATCACAGCGGTACCGCTTGCATCCATCCTTGCGGTTCTGCCATTCCTGTGCGTAAAAATTTCTTCGGTACCGGGAAGGTGGTAATGGATGATATAACGGATATTCGGAATATCGAGTCCACGAGCAGCAAGATCCGTTGATACCAGCACATTCGATGTGCCGTTCCTGAATTTGCAAAGGGCGCTGTCTCTTTCCGGTTGTTCCAATGCGCCATGATAAAATACATTCACGATCCCTTTGTCCCACAGAAAACTGCTGACCCTTTCAACAGAATCGCGGTGGTTGGCAAAAATGATAACCGAACGGTTGCCCACTAAACAAAGGAATCCAAACAGGGCATCAAGTTTGTCATTGTCATCCGATTTCACCAATTGAATAGTAAGTGCTTCAGAGGGGGTATCTGTTAAATAATTCAGCGTTACGGGATCTTTTAAACCCACGTTCACTGGTATTTCCAGTGAATCTGTCGCCGAGGTAAGCATCCGTTTTCTAACGGAAGGGAGCGCATTTAATATAAATGATATCTCTTCCTGAAAACCGAGTTCGAGCGATTTATCAAATTCGTCAAGAACAAGCGTGGTAATATTAGCCGGTTTTATATTTTCCCTTTTCAAATGATCCACCAAACGTCCGGGTGTTCCGATTATCAGCACAGGGGCCTGCTGCAGATTATTCTCCTCCGTTTCTCTCAGGTGGCCACCATAACAGCAGGTGACCTTAAAACCCGTTCTCATCGAACGGAAAACCTGCTCTATCTGCAACGCCAGTTCCCTGGAGGGAACCACGATCAATGCCTGTGTATAGTTCTTCTCTTTATCTAAAAGCCCAAGTAACGGAAGCAAAAACGCGAGCGTTTTTCCAGTGCCGGTATCTGAAAGCAGGATGACGTCATCATTATTCTTATTGGCCTCAATCGAGGCGATCTGCATAGGGTTTAGGTCGCCGATATTGAGGCGCGTCAGGATTTCCTGAATTAAATTTACATCCTGTAACATCAGGCGAAGGTACGGCTTTCATTTTGGGCACATGGAAGGCTGTTATATAGGGCGTTTAACAAAAAACTTACATTTCAGCATACAAAGTTCCTTACCTTAAATAATGGTGCGAACCATCCTGTTCATTCTTTTGATATTTCCATTGGCCGTTTCATCACAAACCAATTTCCTTATTCTGAAAAAAAGAGGAAAACAACTTAGGTTATACGTTACCGGTAGCGAGATAAGTTTGAGAACCGTTTATGGTACATCTTACGACGGATATATCACACAAATGCAGCACGACAGCGTATTCGTGAACGGCATACCCTTTCATTACAAAGAAATCGCCTCCTTCAGCAATCTGGGAACAAGGTCTGGATTCCTTACGGTAGGTACGGGAATGCTGGCCGCAGCAGGGGGAATTATTGGCCTTGGTGCCATAAATGGCATTTACCGGAAAGACAAGGCCAAAGATTATTATTCAAAATCGGGTCTTATTACAGCGGCGGCGCTTGCTGTTGGTGGGTATGTTATGCGAAAGGCTTATTTTATTAACTATAAGGTTGGCAAAAAATATTCCGTGCAATACCTTGAAATCAATCGTAACAAATAATGGAGTTACACAAGGAAGAGAATCCGGATCAACCTCTATTTAATTATTCCCCTTTTTCAACAACTTCTTTTAATTTGTTCATCACCATTGTCCAGTTCTGATCGAGGTGTTCCTTTTCCTTTTCAGAGCTCACGTTATCCTGGGAAAGTGTTACCAGTGTTTTCCCGTTTTGGTTGGAAAGGGTGTAAGTTACCAGGTTGTAGTTTTCGGGCTTATCTTCTTTGCCGCCGGCAGAACTCCAGTAGGTGCTTTGGAACACTTTGTTCGGTTCAAATTTTTTAATGATTCCTTTATCATGGTAAGCCTTACCGTTGTACTCGCCTTTATAAGCAATCGGACTGCCCTCCTTCCATTCGCTTTCGACATTGGTTCCCATCAGATATTTTTTTATTTCTGAAGGAGTAGTGATTGCTTTCCACACCTTTTCTGCAGGTGCGTTGATCGTAACGGATGCTTCAGATATCAGTTTTTCTGTTATAGTTGCCATGATACTCGTTTTGAAGGTGTAAAGAAGGATGTGTATTCGTGATTATTACTGCTAAAATTGGACCATGGCAGGGTCAGTTGGATGGTGTTACGGAAAATTAAATTTGAGAATATTTTTTTCAATTTCTCAATAATCTGAAAACCCTGCCGTTATGTAACCATATCCTATTGACTATGATAAATATTACTTTCTCAAAATTTGTGAAAATGAACGGCAGGCAGTGGGAAGTGAATTTCCGCCGGCTCCCCGATAGTCCAAACCGGTTTTATGCCGATACTCCAACATTGGATGGTGAGCGCATACAATTTTATATGAACCGCAATGAAAGCTCCGTCTGGGAACTGAGCGGTTCCAATTTGCCACAGTGGTTTAAAGATTCCCTTTCTACACTGGCAACGGCTGTTGAAAAGGGAATGGCAGAGTATTATCCACAGATATGGCAATCATCAGGGGAACTGGTACACTAAAATTTACTGGAATTGAGTCTTTTTGAATCCTTACGTCTTTGCGAGAGATTTCACGCTAAGGTGCAATTATTCAAAAAGGCGCAAAGTTACTTCGTTACAAATCCTTTTGCAAAAAAGTATCCATTTCCATCCGTAAGTTGCAAAACATTAAACTGCTTTTGCCGGTTCGACAATGATTTGTAATTAATAATCGTTGTACCGGATCGAATCTTCTCTTTATACAAAACCCTCCCCTCCACATCCATAATTCTAACATTAAGAGCATTAGGAACGTCTCCATCTATTCTAACAGCAATAGAATTGCCCGACAGTAATGATATGGACGGAGTATACAGATCTTTCTGAGATATATTCATAACAATCACTTTTGAGTATTCATTTTTATTATCCTTATCAACCTGGCTTAACCTGAAATAAACAGCATTGTGCTGAATATTTAATTTAACAGTAAATTCATATTTGACAAATGAAACGGAATTAAAGTTTGCATTTACGGTCCCGATGGTTTGCCACACTCGTCCATCCATACTTTGTTGAACCTGGAAAAAAGCAAAGTTTATGTCGCTCTCCGCAACCCATTCCAACAATACGTTTCCATTTAATTTAATTGCAGTAAACGAGCCGAGTTTTACAGGAAGCGAGGCATCCGATGAAAACCCATTTGGCGACACGCCGGTATTTATATCTGCGAATGCATAGCCTTCAATACTTTTACCAGTAGACCCGTCAAATTTCAAATCCTCATTTATCAGTATACTTTCACTTTTATCCGAATTTGCGCTCGACAGGATTCCATTTTTTTCCACCGTTATCGAAGAAGCTTTACCCAATATCAGGCCTGCATTATCCAACACTAATTCTCCCGAAATACTAAATGAAACATCCTCAAATTTTTGGGGCTCAGTAATATGGAGTTGGATATTTTCCGGAACGATAATTTTATCTCCCTCCGCCGGAACCCTCGCCAGGCTCCAGTTGTCGCCATTGGACCAATCGTTTTCTTTTTTCTGTTCCGAACTTTGAAAGTAGATATCCGGAGATCGATAGTTGTCGGTAGAAAATCCATTTGGCGATTCTTTTGTTTTTAAATCTGCAAAAGCATATCCGTGGATAGTTTCGTTGGTCTCACCATTAAATTTCACCAGCTTCCCGATAATGATGACTTCTTCCTTTGATTTTCCTTTCGATTCAATGCTGCCCGATTCGGCAACCGTAATACGTGAATGCTCATCAAATTCAATTCCACATCCATTCAATAATAGCTGACCCGCGTTAACAAGGTCTATTTTTTCAAGAGTAAAGGACTGGCTGATCACCACAAGTGACGAGATGGGAATGATAATGATGTCTCCCGGACCTGGAACCCGCTTTAAACTCCAATTGTCTGCATTTTCCCATTCACCACTACCGGCAGAGAAAATATCTATCTCACTCTTCTGAGCATAGGATGTTGACGTACTGAGTACGAGGATAAGGATTAGAAAGCGCATACAGGGTTACTTGTAGGGCTCAAACGAATAAACTCTTAATTCAGTATTTTTCCTCCTGTCCAATTGCTCGTTCCGACGTCAAATTGACGCGGGTTAATATTTTGGCGATGCCCATATAAGTAAATGTCTTCGTGAATAATACGGATACGAAGACATTTTTTAAGTTAACCGAACCTTTAATTATTTACTATAGTAGTATTGGTTTTTGAATAGATTTCCCTCTGTAATATTTTGAGAATCGCAGCCTGATCCAGAAGATTGTTATTGCTGTCGTAAAGAGATGGATTTACCACTTTCAATGAAAGCGCGGGTTCCTGTAAACCATAAGGATCGAATACATATTGACCAAAATTGTACCATTTCGGATTATTGAACGTGATCAAACCGGAAACTTTTTCACCATGTGACGATTTTTTATGGAAGCAGGAAACATAAACTGCACTATATGATCCCTTATCTACATAACTATTTATTACTGCATCGATCTTTTTATCCGAGCCACCATATATTTTGCTGAGTGAAAATTCAATTCCATGTCCCTTGTTTTGAAAAGACTGAATATTTGTGAAAACCAGCCCGCTGATCTCATCTTTCGAACTATTCGGTTCCACGCAAATTCCGTCTTGCGGAATTGTTCCATTAGATTTCGCCAGGTAGGAATTGGTAATTGTTACACCTTTCGCACTAGTGATGCTAATTGCGCTTCTGCGCGAGTTGGTTATATTTACTCTATCAATGATTATGGCTGAGCTTGGAATATTTTTGGCCGATGAACCAACATAAATACCATCACCCCATGTATTCGAGATCACTGCATAAGATACCTGGATATTCGAAGAAGAATAAATCCCAATTCCCATACCCCACTCTCCACCTGATCCAGTGTGACTATTTCTATCTCCCACAATTACAGGAGAATAAATTTTAACGTTGTTACACTCACGAATACTAAGGACGTCGTAATTTTGATTTTTTGAAGGCTTCAATATTAGTTTTGAACCCGTTGCAAAGGTCAGCTTTGAATTAGAACGAAGTTGTAATCCGATGTCATTTACAAGAATTGGAAATGCAGGGAAATTCAGGTTATCATATTTATCAATAGCCATCTGAAGATATTTTGTATAGTCTACAGAACCATCCTTAACATATCCTGTAGGAAGACTCAATGTAACATCGTAAGCGGTAGCTGACAAGTTGGAGGAAACTACATTCTCAGTGGAAGTAACGGATGATTGAACATCTTTTTTACAGCTGAAAGCAATCGCAGCTAATGTAAGCAGTAAGCATGTTTTACAGATTAATGGCCTGAGTTGGCTGAAGTGAATGAGTTTGTTTTTCATTTGTGATTACGGATTAAAAATTAGTTAATATGATTTCAACTGTTTGCAGTTGAGAACCAATCATTATTCTTTACTTTTTGCATTCGCAAAGAATTGGGCAATACTTCTCACATTAGAGAAAGGATTTAATGGTTTACAATATTTATGCCATTATGGAAACCAGTGCGAGATTTATAAAAGACATTAGTCATAAACACTTAGCGATACATTTGAGGGAATAGAATTACAAATAGAGGCAATCTTTATAATTGATTAGTAATAGGGAAATTAGGAAGGTTCAAAATTTGCGACAACGAGAAAGTGATTATTTATAATTTTTAAACACGTACAAGTACTAACCGCAAACGCGTATAAAATGTAATAAAAAAAATAGCCGTTGTGGTGCTTTCTGTTGGAAAGGCTGGTACAAAGTAATTGTCTTTGATGAATGGGCGATCAGCTCCTGATCAGGTAAGGTTCCAGTAAGTGCCTTCCTATATTAGCAAACGCATAAGGTGTTTGTGCAATCTTAAATTGTTATGATTTATTCGGAGACGCTGCACATGTATTTGGTGAGGGAATGTTATTTTTCGCCAGGCCTAAGTACCGTGGTTCCCCGATGTTGTGTGGTTCATTAAAATCGAATGGTGTTCCGGCAACGGATTTTAATTCGCCATTTATTATAAACGAAGTAGCTACCGGCGTATATTCATTGGCGTTATTTTTCCCAAACGGAACTAAGGATCATGGATTGCCCGGGGGAAAAAAATGATCACTATATCAGGCTTCCTGCCACAATTGTTGCACTTTTTGAAGGTCGGCTTTCATCAATCGGAATATATCTTTTTTGTCCATGGTTATTGTTCTGTCGCCATGTTCCGCACCGCCAAGAGCATATTCAATGTGCAAAGTAAATGGTACATTGATTTTATAAAGCTTTAACAATCTGAAATAACTTTTTAAGTCAATAATCCCCTCACCAATTGGCACATCTACCACTTCGATTGCGCCATTTTTCTCTCCAAATTTAAAATCCTTGATCGTGAATAATTTAATATTCGGTTGTATTAGTTTCAATCCATTCTGCCAGGAAGAAAAACCCTCTACCATAGCATGGCGCACATCGTACTGGCAGCCCATGTGTTCCTTATCTGCATCCCTTAGCACTTCCCATATTTCCCAGATGTTAGATCCAACACCCAAACCAGCATGATTCTGGTAGGCACCCACTAATCCCAATTTCCTATTTAGTTCACCAAGACCCTTCATTTTCGGACGAAATATCTCTATCGCTTCCGGAATTGTTTTTCCTTCGGGATACGTGTACCAATTCATGCGGTAATATTTAAATCCCAGTTTCGCAGCGGTGGTCAACACTTTTTTATCAAGGGGTGAATTGGCGTCTTCAACTGCGGTGGTCATCAGAAGTGGTGGGAATCCCGCCTTGTGAAAGGCTTCCGTCACTTTTGGAAGGTCCTCCTCCACCCTTACTGGCAATACATGCCCGTTGGGTCTAAGCGATAGGTCCACCCCATCGAAACCCATCTCCGCTGCGGCATTTGCAAGGTCGGTATAGTTGAGAAACTGAAGATGTTTTGAAAAGATATGCACCTTCAAACGATCAGGGGAAGGCATAGTATTCATTGAAAATAAATTAGGATTCACCAGTGGCAGCAGGGCGCCGGTGAGAAGGGTTTTTTTTAAAAAAGTCCGGCGCGAGTTATCGTTACAAGAATAATTCATTTGGAACATTTCGTTCTCTGAAGTTATTGAAGTTTGAATGATTATTTCTCTTCAAAATATTCATAAAACACCTGCTTTAATTTCTGCCGATCAGTTCCCAGTTTTTACGCATGGGAACCTTTTTTAATCCTGCTGCTGATTCCAGTTTATTAATCCGCGATGGTCCATTTCCATCACCTGTGCAACTGCGCCCCCATTGCCTCAACCTATAAAATAAGCAGAACCTGTGTGCATTACATTGAGTAATACCGCTTCATCAGCGGCCATCATTTCAAAATCAATGGAATCGTTAGTTTCCACTGATTTCCATTCGCCCTGCTGTGAGTTGCGAAAACACGATATTTAGAAGAAAAGAAAGGAATATTTTCAGCAGAGGCACAAATGTTGTCAACGTTACAGTGGATCAATAATAACGGAACACCCGGCGGCAACGTCCGCCTATTTTCTTTCAGCGTCATAATAACGCATTAAACGAATAAGGTATGAATTTTCAATAACTTTGGAGGCAAATTGGAAAATTCACAAAGTAAATAGCTTGAGAGGGTGTTCAAATATAATATATAATCTTCCGAAAGTTTATCCTATTCAAATTTTTTTTATAATTGCTTATTATTTACCAATTCAAACTCTCATATGCCCTCATTTGACAGAAGAGACTTTCTCAAAACATCCTTGCTGGCCGGCTCTGCACTTACGTTAAATGGAATTGCACCGCTCATTGCCTCAGGCAACCCAGTTAAAGAACGTGTAAGGCTCGCAATGATCGGCGCAGGTTTGCGCGGTCAGGACCATCTTGATGAAATGTTGAAACGCGACGATGTGGATATTGTGGCAATGGCTGATCCCGACGCTGACATGATCGCCATGTCGCAGGCGCTCATTGAAAAATATAAACGCCCTAAAGCAAAAGTTTTCAATAATGGCCAGTATGACTACAGGAACATGTTGAAAATGAAAGATGTGGATGCCGTATTGATCTGCACGCCATGGGAGTGGCACCGCATTCACAGCATCGAATCCATGGAGGCAGGAAAAATTGTTGGGGTAGAAGTATGTGGTGCCATAAAACTGGAAGATTGCTGGGAATATGTTCACGCATATGAAAAAACAAAAACACCCATCATGCTGATGGAGAATGTTTGTTATCGCCGCGACATCATGGCCATACTGAATATGAAGAGGAAAGGAATGTTCGGCGAACTGCTGCACGTTCAGGGAGGTTACCAGCACGACCTTCGAAATATATTATTCCGCAACGGCAATAAAGATGAAGATGGCGTAGATTTTGGCGCATCGGGATACAGTGAATCCAAATGGCGCACCCAACACTATGTAGATCGCAACGGAGAGTTATATCCTACGCATGGCCTCGGCCCATTATCTACCATCCTCGACATCAACCGGGGAAACCGCATCACGTATTTATCGAGCATGTCATCAAAAGCTCGCGGACTTCATAATTATATCGTACAAAGTCCGCTTGGTGGTGAAGCACATCCAAATGCAAAAATAAAATTCAACCAGGGTGACGTGGTAACAACGCAATTGCAATGCGAAAATGGTGAAACGATTTTACTCACCCACGACACTTCGTTACCTCGCCCGTATAATTTAGGATTCAGGGTACAGGGAACCAACGGACTGTGGCAGGATATCAATTCCGGACAGTTTGAATCAGGGTTTATTTATTTTGAACATGTAAGCCCCCCTCACAAATGGGAAAATCCAAAAAAATACATGGAGGAACACGATCATCCATTATGGAAGGCGTATGAAAGCAAAACAAAAACATCGGGACATAGCGGTATCGATTATTTTGTGGACAATGCTTTTATAGAATGTATCAAACGGAATACGGAATTTCCCATAGACGTGTATGACCTGGCCACTATGTATGCAATAACTCCGCTAAGCGAGGTTTCTATCAAGAACAATGGACAGTCGCAGGAAGTACCAGATTTTACAAAGGGGAAATGGTCAACAAGAAAACCTATTTTCGGAATAACCGACCAATATTAAAAATCACGTGTTATATAGAATTCAATTTTTAACTAGCGCCACAAAGCCCTGTTCAGCAAACAGGGCTTTGTGGCGCTAGTTAAAATAATTTCCACTGTGGACTTTCACTAACCGGGTGCCGCGCAGTTTCTAACTGACCGGAAATAAGGGCTGCGTACAGTACGATCTTCATTATTTTGCTTTATAAACCTCATAAATATTTCGAATAAAGAATTATAGGAGGCTATAGGTAACTCAGCCACTTTTTTTGAGGGTGGCTGCGTTTATATTGATCATACCATCTACAGGCAGGGTATAAACCCACCACCACAACAAACCAAATTGCATAAACAACACCAAGACTAAACCCTTCATCAGGAACTACAAACTTCCACGGCACACCACCAGGTAAACCTTTCATTCCCTGTGCAAGCGTATGGCCACGCACTAAAAAGGTAATAACATTTAAACAGCTAAGGATGAAAAAATGCAGGATATAAAAAAACATAGGTACCCTGCCGTACACGATAAAGATCCTTGCAAGTCTGTTCCTTGTATTTTTTACCAGAGAAAGAAAAATAAGCCCCGGCCCTATCATCACACACATATAAAGAAGGGAAGGTGGATACTTGGTTACATTAATAAAAGAAAGAAACGTGTACCACCAATTTTTTTGTACCGACCAATGCAGTTTATCGCCATAAAGATTAGAAAATCGCAGCACGGCAAAAAATAATAACAGCGCAACTCCTATCCTTAACAATAATGTATTTCGTTGCTCTTCGTTGTAAGAGGTGAAAAGCTTACCACAACAATATCCCATCATCATTAATCCTACCCAGGGAAGGAAGGGATAATATATCAACAGGTGGTGACCAAAGCCTATATCGGCAACTTCGGAAAGGTGTAACAGGTGCCACCAAAAAGGAACGTTGCCATGATAATAGGTCTCGGCAAAATCAATGGCATTGTGTCCAAATACTATCAATACTCCAATGGCAAGTATAGCATAATAGGGAAGGTGAACCATGAAGCCAAGAACAAACATACTTATGCCAATTGCCCAGAGTGTTTGCATTACAAAATAACTGAAATGGACATCGGCCGTTGTGATGAAGGTGATCACCACCAAATCAACCAGTGCCAGCCACAACCCGCGCGTAATTAAAAATTTGCTTAACTCTTTTGTTGTTTTCCTCCTCCTCTGAAGCCAAGCCGAAAGACCGGAAAGAAATACAAAAGTGGGTGCACAAAAATGTGTGATCCACCTGGTGAAAAATAAAATGGATGTAGTGGTATTGAGGTTAAGTGGGTCATGCGTAAATGCGGAATAATGAAAATAATCACGGGTATGGTCAAGAGCCATGACCACCATTATAATACCGCGTAGCAGGTCTATGACCTGTATCCTGTTTTTTACTAAAGGGTTCATTTAGAGGGCTAATAATAGATCGCACCAGGTTGGTAAGTGGTGAGGTCTGTTGGTGTTTTACATTCAAATATAAATTTACTACTTCATTACGTAATAGACAAGGTCACTGTCCCAGAAAAAATTCTCACATCTGCAATTAAATCAATGCTGAATGAATACAACATAGCAACAAATTCCTTGAATGAGCGGGCGGAATGACCCATTGTGCATATCATTTTAATTTTATTCTTCACACTTTCTTTTGCAGTTAAATTCCGGTGACCTATTGCCAATGGTGGCACGTTTACGAACGGGTGTAGCCAATTCAGTCTATGATTTGCATGATCATTACTTTTCATAGCCCTTTTGTAGGAATAATAAATAATGGTATTG
>JBDTMM010000021.1:0-13332 GCA_039934275.1 Flavitalea sp.
CTATCGGTTTTGGCTGGCTAAATGCTGCCGCAGACATTGGCTCCATTTTCGTGGTAATAATGCTTACTATCTCGCCCATCCGAAAGGCCCAGGGCAAAAAATTATTCCTCGCTGTGGGTGGCTTTGGCATATGTATTATCTTATTCGGGTTATCGAAAATATTTGCGCTTTCCTTTGTAGCGCTGCTGATCGCAGGTATGATGGACGGAATAAGCGTTGTGGTTCGTGGCACAGTGATGCAGTTAAAAACACCCGATAATATGCGGGGGCGCGTAAGCAGCGTGGGCCAGTTTGAAAGTGGCATTACTGCACGATTAATGGGCGTGGTGCCTTCCGTGGTTTTTGGTGGTTGCATGACCCTTGGCGTGGTGCTCGTAACCTGGTTCAAGGCGCCAGGCCTCCGGAAATTTCAATATTGATCCTACCGATTATGGGCTAATTTGCAAAAAAATAATCCTCTAAAGTCGTGAAGAAATTTATTCATATTCATCCGGCCGATAACGTGCTCGTGGCACTCGCTGATCTGAAAAAAAATGAGCTCATCACATTCGGTGGTGAAGATTACCAAATAAAAAACGACATCAGGGCAAAACATAAAATGGCCATGAACGATCTGCGCATCGGCGACCAGATATATATGTACGGCGTGCTCGTTGGCAGGGCTACACAACCCATCTTAAAGGGTGAATCGTTGTCTACCGCAAATGTAAAACATGCCTCTAACGAAAACTATAAAAAACAAAAGGAATACAGCTGGGTTCCGCCTGATGCTCATGAGTGGAAAAATAAAACCTTCAACGGATATTTAAGAAGCGATGGCCGCGCAGGTACAGCGAATTACTGGCTGTTCATTCCTACTGTATTTTGTGAAAACAGGAACATAGATTATCTAAAAGATGCCCTTCTGAACCAACTCGGTTACGCACCTTCTAAAAAATACCACAAGGCCGTAGAGAAATTAATTGCTGCATTTAAACAAAACGCAGAAACTCCGGGTATCAGCACCGAAACCTTAATGCAGGAAGAAATATTACAAACACCAGACCGATTGTTTCCTAACGTAGACGGATTAAAATTTTTAAACCATACCGGTGGTTGCGGCGGCACAAGACAAGACAGCGATATTCTCAGTAAATTATTCGCTTCCTACGCCGATCATCCAAACGTGGCTGGCGTAACCGTACTTAGCCTTGGGTGCCAGAACCTGCAACTGGAAACGTTTAAAAAAGATCTCCTCGAGCGCAATCCGGATTTTAATAAGCCGGTTTATATATTCGAACAGCAGAAGGCCGTAAGTGAAGAACAAATGATCACAGAAGCCATTCAAAAAACCTTCGAAGGATTAATAGAAGCAGATAAAACGTTCAGAACACCACAGCCCATCAGTAAACTTTGCATTGGAGTAAAATGCGGAGGCAGTGATGGCTTTTCGGGAATATCCGCAAACCCTGCCGTTGGACATTGTTCCGACCTTTTAGTGGCTGCAGGCGGACAGGTATTACTCGCCGAGTTCCCGGAACTATTTGGAGTGGAACAGGAACTCGTGGATCGCTGCGATACTTATGAGGCCGCAGAAAAATTCACCTACCTCATGAAAACCTACGACGCGCAGGCGCGGGCAGTTGGAAGCGGATTTTATATGAATCCTTCTCCCGGAAATATCCGCGACGGATTAATTACCGATGCCATGAAGTCTGCAGGTGCCGCAAAAAAAGGCGGTACGGCACCAATTGCCGATGTGTTGGATTATACCGAACCCGTAATCAAACCTGGATTACATCTTGTATGTACACCAGGTAATGATGTAGAGTCAACAACAGGTCTTGCTGCAAGCGGTGCCACACTCATTTTATTTACTACCGGCCTTGGTACACCAACCGGCAATGCGGTTTCTCCCACCATAAAATTATCTACCAATACTTCGCTCGCGAAAAGAATGGGCGACATCATTGACATAGATTGCGGACAAGTGATCACAGGTGAAAAGGACCTGCACCAAATGGGTGAATCCATTCTCGATTACGTGATACGTGCAGCGAGTGGAGAAGTGAAAATAAAATCAGTGGAACTTGGACAGGATGATTTTATTCCCTGGAAACGTGGCGTAAGTCTTTAATATGTTCATCCTGATTACACCCATTTATTTTTATGTGCAAGATGGATCACCTGCGCGCGAGAATTCACATGCAGCTTATCATAAATATTTGCAATGTGCTTTCTTACCGTGAGCACGCTTAAGAATAATTCAGTGGCCATACGTTTTGCATCCCATCCGTTTACCATAAATTCCAGTACCTGTTTTTCCCTTGCACTGATATCGGGCTGACTGGCAGATTTTTCTTCTGAGCCAGGTATCAAGGTAGTTTTGCCCAGCATCTGCAACGCCTTTCTTGCAATGGCGGGGCTCATTGGCGCACCTCCCGTTTCTAAAACATTTATTACGGCTTCCTCCAATACCTGCGCGGACTCGTGTTTTAGCAAATAGCCCGATGCACCCGCTTTTATGGCCTCGAATATTTTGTCCTCGTCGTCAAAAACGGTGAGTACAATAAAATGAATGCCTGCGTACAGTGCTTTACCTATTCTTATTGCATCAATCCCGTTCATTTCCGGCATTTCTATATCCATGAAAATTACCTGCGGCAATTGGTGATGTGGCAGGCCCTTTAATTCGTCCAGGCACTCATGCCCGTTGGATACGGAAAACACCAGTTGCATGGAAGGGCAGGCCCTTAATTTTTGCATGAAGGTGTTCCTGTTTATTGAATTATCCTCGGCCAGCGCCACTTTGAATGTCATGAGTTAAAGTTGAGTAGTATTGGACGAATAAAAAATAATCAATCGGTAGTAGTAGATGAAGCAAGTTCAATCCCCTTTGCGTCTTTGCGGAACTTCGCGTCTTTGCGAGAAATTTCACGCAAAGACGCAAAGGTTACGCAAAGAGATTATGTATGATCACCGCTGTACCCCTTGGGCTCACCGCAACCCATTCAATCTGCCAGCCCGACTCTGCTGCGCGTTTACTCATGTTCAGTACCCCGTTACCACCCATTTTATTCCCTGGATCTATCTTCATTCCGGATCCGTCATCGGTTATTTCGATTTTCCAGCTATCGTTTCCTTCAACCGAAACGATTATATTTTTTGCCGCCGAATGTTTCAGCGAATTAGTGACCGCTTCCTGCACTATTCTGAATAAATGAAACGCCTGCGAAGGGGGTAAAGAATGGTCCATTGTAATTTTTTCAGCTACTTCCATCATTACGTCAGGGTAGTTTCTGCGCATTCTTTGCAACAATACTTTTATCCGGTCGCTGATGGCGGTAAGCGAAAGCGTTTCTTTATTTAATGCCCATATGGTATCGCTCAGTTGCGAAACGATGGATTGCGCATTTATCCTGAGTTCCTGCAATGCATTTCTAATCACGGCATCTGCTTCAGGAATCTTTATATAATCAAGATTCGAACTGATCGAAGCAGCGTATGCACCAAGATTATCATGGAGGTCCGCGGCTATCCTCACCCGTTCTTTTTCTTCAGCATTTTTCACCGCAAGCGCGGTTATTCTTTTTTCTTCAATTTGCATCAGTGTCATTTTCAAACGTTGCTTTCTCGAATAATTCTTAAATAATAACCATCCTATTATTGCAACCAGAATAGTGAGTAACACCGAACCGTAGAGTACATAATTTTTTGTGGTCAGATCCAGTTTTTGCTGGATGATGGTATTTTCTTTTTTCTGTACCTCGTACCTGGTTTGTATTTCAGCGATGGCCTTTGCGGCCCCTTCATCATACGCAGAATCCTTTGCGGCAATGATCTGTTCAAGTGTTTGCCGGTATAACTCGTCATTACCCGCCGCCTGGTACACCCGTGCAAGTGCCTGGTACAATAACAACCGCACCTGTATGTTATTGGAGAAGGTTTGATTCTGTCCAACGGAATCGTACACGTTGCCCGTAATTAATTTAGATCTGCAAAGCGCTATGGCCTTTTCGAATTGCTTAGTGCGTGTATAAAAATCGATCAGTTGAAGTCCGTCGTCGATCTGGCTGGTGCCGTCATTTGTTTTTTCGCGCACCCCGATCATTTCCTGTAGTGCAGCCTCTGCCAGTGGTATTTTATTCTGGCTCAAATAGATATTCGACTGCACGCGCAATGCTGTGGCAAGAATATTCAGGTTCTCAATTTCCCTGCTTAAAGGCATTCCCTTTTGTATGAATAAAAGGGCAGAATCATCTTTCTGCTGAGAATGATAAGCATTCGCCATATTGATGTATATGGCCGAAAGAACAGGAGTGAAGCGTGAATCGCGGGTTGAAACCGCAAGCGCCTTATTGAACCATTTGATGGCTTCATGGGGATCGTCGCGCGCAAGAGCAATGGAGCCAATGGTATTCATGTTGGTGCCAAGTGAAATGCTATCACGATATTGCTCTGCATCATTCACTACCGCGTACAAAATATCGAGCGCTTCCTTAAACTTCGATCGGAATCCGTAACACAATGCCTTGGCCCGCGCAAGTTTAAAATGAATGTCACGGTAATCCTTAATCGCAGATGGGTATTTTTTTAATCCCGGCTCTATGGTGGCCATTGCGCTGTCGGTCCAGCCCCAGCGCATATATGAGTTCGCCATAGCCAGTTGCGCGAGTGCCCTGTATCTTTCATTATTTGTTTGCTGTGAAAGCTGCGTGGCAAGGATGGCGTATTTATCAAGACTGTCGCGGTTCAGACTCTGGTGCTGCTCGCATAATAAAATCACTGCATCCAGTTTTGTTTCTTGCGATGGGGCCTGCGCCATCACCATTCGTAAACTGTCGATCTTTTTGGTTTGCGAATAGGCCGCACCAAACAATGCGATGGTTATGATTAATGTAAGTAGGTATTTAAAAGTGTTAATCATGCGCTTACTTCACAAGATGCTTCGTGTTTAACCGGAAAATTGACTGAGTTCGCAATAAAGCAAAGATGGTGTGCCTGTTCATGAAGCGAATTGGCCAGCTCTGTTTTAGAGGCATCTGTGATCGTGACCTTTGGATGAAGCACCACTTCCGCAAAGTATCCTCCCTTCTCCGCATCTTGATTCATCAATCCCGTCGCTTCATCAGTATATGCCGTTACCACAATACCTGCAGTAGCACACAGGTGCAGGTACGACAGCATGTGACAGGAACTTAACGCCGCCACCAGCATTTCCTCCGGGTTATACTTTTGCGCATCACCACGAAAAGCAGGATCCGACGATCCATGAATATCCGGTTTATTCTTTACCGATAACGTATAACTTCTCTCATAATCCCTGTAGCCCAACGTGCCGGCTCCTTTGTTACCGGTCCAGTTCATACTGATAAGGTATTGATGTGTTCTGCCCATACCCTAAAGATATTACGAAAACTCTCATTACTTTTAGGGCATATGAATCAGCACATTGAAAATATTTTAAAGACAAGATTGTATATACTCGATCAAATAAAGGACCTGTCTGTGGATCAATTAAATAAGATGCCGGAAGGAATGGGCAACAATATTGTCTGGAACCTGGGGCATATTGTTGCGGCGGCACAGGGCTCCTGCTACTTTAGGAGTGGTGTGCCCATGATCATCAACGACACTTTCTGGAACACCTACAAACCCGGATCAAGACCAGAACACTTTATAGATAAAAATGAAATAGAAGTGATCAAACAACTGCTCATTTCAAGCATGGCGCGGTTCCAGGAAGACTATCAAAATAACATTTTCAGCGGGTACAAAACATGGACATCAAGATATGGTGTTGAAATGCAAAACATAGACGATGCCATCCGCTTTTTAATGTTTCATGAAGGATATCATGGCGGCGCTATTTCAGTATTAAAAAAATTAGTGATTAAATAAATGAACCCCGCAGTGAATTTACTTAGGGTGCATAACCCGCGGAGCTATGAAGGTGGATAAGTAGTGATGCATTTAGTTAGAGTGCAGCGGGGGAAAGCTCCGCGACTTGCACACCTGGATACTATATCAACAAAATAATATTAATCACCTTTCTATCATTTGACAATCACCATTAATACTTCTTGTTTCACCAATAGTTTATTAATAGCTTCTTCCAACATCTTAATAATTATTATTTATTCCACCAGTAATTTATTTTCAGCACCACCGCCCTGTTCCTTACCGAAAGATTTTCAGGATAGTAATTATCAGTGTACACAAGGAATAAGTCTGACGCAGGTTTATATCTCCATTGAAACCTGAAATTTACATTCATGTTTTCCGTCTGGTCGTTGTACTGTAAATAGCCGGTAAAGAAAACTTTATTCGACATGGTCACATCTATCCTCGGTCCGATGAGTAAAAAATTTACATGGTTCCAGGGGCTGGGAAGTTTTATATCATTATAATTTGCGGCAAGCGAAATATTTAAATAAGGCTGCCAGCGGTAACCGAGTTCTGTTGAAAATACAAATCGTTTTCCATTGGCATAATACCCGCCATAACGGGTAGAAAAAGTATAAGTGAAAATGCTCTGCGGTTTGGAAGTGAAGTCTGCGCCGTATGCGGTCCAGTAGTGTTTCGTAAATCTGGCTAGTGTGTCCTTTAATATATTGGTCGGGTCAAACGGAAGTAATAGCTCTACATAATCTTTAGCAACCCATGGCGCTAAAACGGCCTGGCTGCGGAAGGTGATGTTATAGGTGAGCAGGTGCTCATAATCGGTGCGTTTTAATTTAGTATTGAAGTATAAGGTGGATGATAATTTAGGTCCGTGGACGAGTACTGTTCCACCCTTAGGAAAGAAGTTCCTTAATAGTATAGGATTTATTTTAAAATAATCCGAACGCGGAACGTATCCCGCTTCTGCAACATAATTTTTTCCTACATATTCATACTGCGCGGAAACGGTCCACTTGCGGATCGAGTATTGTAGGTTCCCCGCGTTTACAATGTCCCTGCCTTGCGGGCCCGGAATAAATGATTTGATAAACAACATTTTTCCCGTCCATAAATTATTGGCGGTAGCAAGGTTGTATTCCAAACCCACATTGCGGTTGTAGGCATTGAATACTCTTTTACCGGTACTGTCCCTGTTATTTAATCCGTAAGACTGTTTATTGATGAAGAATATTCCAATATTGGATCGTGAAAAGATCTTTCGCTGCAAATTCGCGACGGTATAATTCTGAGTGGGCAATCCATTGTTTTCTTGCCGTGCAGATTCAACATTCATCAGTCCCACGCGCCAGACCTTATCGAGTTTACCGCTCAATCTCAATCCATAATGAATCGGTGTGCCCAGTCCTATTCTTCTTGAAAAGAATGGTCGCAGAGTGGCATAACCGATGTTCGCAAACAAGTCGCCATTTTCTAAAAAGAACTGCCTGCGTTCAGGATAAAATAATTCATAACGATCCAGGTTGGTGACCTGTTTGTCTACTTCCACCTGCGAAAAATCGGGGTTAACGGTTAAGTCGAGGTTCAACGCCGGTGTAAGGGATATCTTTGCATCTACCCCAACATCTTTATGATAAGTGGGTTTGGCGCCGCTCTCATAGTTCTTGATTACGCTCCCAAGTACATAAGGAATAAGCGATACATTCATCCGTGGTGTGGGGGGCGGTGCATCCCACACCAAAACCCCGGTGTACGCAAGCGAAGCGGTAGGGAATTGCCTTGGTATGTGAGTCCATGAAGATTTCTCCGTGGTCTTAAGATCCAGCCTGCTGAAGTTTATCCCCCAGCGGGTGGTTCCTTTTTTGTATCGTATGCTCTTAAAGGGTATCGCAGCTTCGAACACCCATTTTTCAGGAGTGTTCTTTACCGTTGATTCCCATTTCTGATCCCAGTTCTGATCCACTTTGGACCCTTCGTAAATGGAAGCATCCCATTGCGCTCCTGCGGCGTTTGCACCAAACGAAAATCCACTCGTCTGGTCGATGAATGGGTCCATGAATACAAGGAAGTTGTCATTTTTTACAAAGGCAAAATCGCGTCTGAGCGATTCTACAAAATAGGGTCCGTCAACCAGGTTATAACACTCTGCCAGAATGTAAAGATTCTCATCATCATAAGTCATTCTAACATCTGTTCTCACTTTCGCCTTGCTGGTATCCATTGGTAGCATCATGTTGAAGTTGGCCGCAAATTGGGCATCGGCCCACCCTTCATCGGTTGTTTCACCATCAATGCGTACCGGTACAAGTGTTTTCTTTATGTGTAGTTGGTAGCCTTCATCTTTCTTTTGCGCAATCGCAGTCTGGCCCAGGAGAAATAGTACACCAAGAAGAAAAATAGCAGTTTTCATATTCGCTAGAAGACATCGCCCATGTCAGATTTTGGTGGAAATAAAAAGTGAGGCCTGAAGATAAGCAGCCCATTCGAATATGGTTGAATAAGATTGATCGTTGGCGATGTTGTTTTAGCTTGCGTTGCCGGTGTTTTGGAGGATTGATGCCTACACGGTAAATGAATCTGAAGTCAGGCTAACTTGTATCTTGCCGATAAGGCGCTTTTTCCTCATATATAAATAGGCTAACGACAAAATATTCCGTGAAAGTATTTGTAGCAAGCGTTTTGGCATAAGAATTTTAGCCCTATTTGGAAAGGAATGTATGCGAAGGAATATCAGACTTAATTGGTGGCAATTGGCTTTAGTTGCGGTGGCAGTTTCGTTTGTTGGAGGTTTGTCCAGCATGAAAAAGAATAAGGATGAACGGAAATTGTACAACAGGGAATTGGAGCAGGCACCGTGGGCGCCACCAGCGTGGGTTTTTGCACCTGCATGGACGATCAATAATTTCTTTTTGCTGATGGCGCTGCAGCAGGTTTTACGTGATAAGGAAATGCGCTCCCGGAATGCTCTTTTGGGTATACAGGGTGGAATATGGTTTGTGTTTTTTGTTTTTGGATACGTGTATTTTAATCGGAAGAGTCCTGTGCTTGCTGCGATATTAACGGTGAGCGATGCAGCGCTTGCAGCCGCAGCATTTGTCATCACCAATAAGTACAACAAAAAACTTTCCTACAATTATCTCCCCTTACTTGCCTGGGCATCCTTCGCCAGCACCCTCGGCGTTTATCAGGCCCTCAAAAACCCCGATCCGGTTTTGGGGACGAAGCAGTTGTTGCATTGATATTTTCATAAGTTGCTGCTTATGGGCCTAGAATTAATTCAATCTTTCTGCATTCAATTCTTCAAACTCTCAACGAAACGCACTGAATAAAAATGATAATTCTTGCGCTCCTTCTCATTAAATATTATTTATCCATTAGCATTTGCATATTTTCTAAACGGGTTTGCAAGCCTTTATTTATTTACTCACCTAAATATTATGATATGCGTATAATATTATATGCAGCAGTCTTCGCTAAAGGTTCTTTCGGGATTCGGTGGTGGTTTCCTTTCGCTGAGGAGAAGGTCAGGGGAAGCTAAGGAGATCCTGGGGTGTAGCTGGGCTTTTTTCCCCAGAATGGGGCGAGCTTCTGCCCGGCTTCACTTGCACATCCTTCCTGGCCTTTCTGACTGGGATTTTTCATTTGTATGAATACTCTAATCAAGGAAATCAAACAAATCCCCTAAATCATAGTCTTTACTATGATTTTTTTGATTTTTGGGATGGCCATGATTGTTCCAGGTTGAACATCCTCCTTTCTTCCTTTCTGACTGGGAATTTTCATTTGTATGAGTACTATAATCAAGGCAATCAAACAAATCCCCTAAATCATAGTAAAGACGGTGAGTCAGTTATCTTTGGCAATACAACTCCTGGCAAAAAATAAATTATATATAGTTCCTGGTAGCGAACAGGTACAACCACAGACCAATAATTCAATAAATAATAATTAATAAATGACGATGCCCGCAAAAAGAAAAATAACGGAAGACGAAATGAGGCTGCTCGATTTTTTAATAAAGAAAGCAAAACTGAAACTTCCTGCAAACTGGAAGGAAAATTTAATGGTAAAATCAATGGACGATGCGGGAATGGGCAGCCTGGTGTTGTATCCAAAGGAGATTGCAAAAGATGAGCGGGAATTCGGGAGTGCGGCGAGTGAAATTGAATTTAAAGATGAAGACAGGAAAGACGTGATCGCTTCTTTAAACCTCGATGAGGCCGGTGAAATATTTGAACTCGATATTTGGAAAACAACTTTTGATCCGTTGATCAGGATACCCAAAACATTTTCTGATGCGGATTAAACATTCGATAATTACTATCCTGATATGTTATATGAATGTGTTTACTTAGCCCGCATTTTATTATTCTTCGCGTCGTGGGTTAATTCGGCAAGACCGAGTTCTTCCATCAAAGGCGGTATGTACACGCCAAACCTTCCACGCAATCCCTTCTTCAACCCATACCATCCCCCAACAGGATTTTTTGCCGAACGCCCCCAGGCTTCAACGGTACCTTCCTTGGCATCTTTTTGTTCATCGGCTCCGCCAAGGTCCATCCAGTCGCCGTGTTTTTTAAGCATGGCCTGGAGGTCTGTTAAACACTTTGCATCGTATAGCAAAGTTGTTTTACCTACTACACAAAAAATTACTTCTTTCCCGTCTTTTGTATCCTTATACATTTCATATCCAGATGTATTTGGCGGGGTTTTTAATTTCCAGGGATTGTCTTTTGTTCCTTTGGCTGCCATAAAAATGAGGTGTACTTAAAGTTAATGATTTTTATATTCTTTGCGCCTCCCTGCGCTCTTTGCCCTACCCTGATAGCCTGGAATGAATATCGCAAAGAGAGCAGAGATACGCAAAGGACGCAGCGGTTATAATTATAATGAACAGAGCACAACAACCCGGCAGTAATCGCGTAAAGTATTTATGATGCCTCCCCCAAAATACAACCAGTCGGGTGTTCCATGGTTTTGAGGGCCTTTATTTGTTTGCCCCCTGCTACACAAAACGACCAATAGAGCTCTGCAACCGGAAATATTAGCGTGACAGCTCCAGCAGTTTGTCGATATCGATTTTTTTCATTTGCATAAAGGTGCCCATAATCTTTTTAGCCTTTTCAGGATCGCTGAATAATTGACCCAGTTGATTTGGCACTACCTGCCACGACAATCCGAATTTATCTTTGCACCATCCGCACTGGCTCTCTTGGCCACCCGCGGTAAGTCTGCTCCAATAGTAATCCACTTCTTTCTGATCCTCACACATCACCTGTAAGGAAACGGCCTCGGTGAATTTAAAATTCGGTCCGCCATTGAGCCCGGTATAGTGTGAACCATCGAGTTCAAATGCCACCACCATTGCACTGCCCGGAGTTTGCCGGTGAATTTCCTGGCCTTCTTTTCCGTAGCGGCTGATATTACCGACCTTTGCATTTTTAAATATCGATACATAATAATTTGCAGCTTCTTCTGCCTGTCCATCGAACCATAAACAGGTAACTATTCTGTTCTTTATCATCTTATAAGCGTTTTAATTGAGTTCCAGTTGGTGATGTGTTCTGGTGTTGCCCAGAACTTTCAGACTTTTTCAACGGGTGCATTTACAGTGCTTTCAACCGTTATTTTGTTAGAATTTTCATCGTGAATTGCTTTGTGTGTGTTTGAAATAATTGCTCCACAAAGATGTGGTCCATTTTGTGGAGGTAGAATGTGCAATTACGACAATTTAGGGGGCATTAGCGACAGATATGGAAGTTCTCTCCGCATTGGTCCATCATCCTTTATAATATCAATAAAAAATATTATTTTGAGGACAAGAAAACGCCGAACATCAGCGTTTACACTTAGATGGATGTAATTGTACACCATTAGTCCATATTCAGATACCCTATGAATCCGAGCTCTATTTTAAAGGCTTTAGCCGGTGTTTTGTTACTATTTGCTCCTGCGGTTCTGCAGGCGGCAGTGTACCCCTCTTCTTATGATATTGTTTATCATCGCATAAACGTTACCGTTAATCCTGGCGTATCGGGAACCATCTCCAACGGCAGCGTCACCACCTATTTTAAAACCACAGCCGCAAGTGTGCCCCAAATCGGGTTTGACTTCAACGGTACGATGAACGTTAGTAGTGTTTACTACCACGGAAGTGCGGTCGCCTATACTTTTACTGGCAACGTGGTACTCATTACTTTTCCGTCCGCCCTTACACCTCTTGGAACGCTCGACTCTGTTACCATTAATTTCAACGGAACTCCTGTGGCACCGGTTACCTCGGTGCCGAGTGGTTATAATTACAGCAGCACGTACAAGTGTATTTATACATTGGGTGAAGCCTTCAGGGGAAGCACCTGGTGGCCATGCAAGGATTCACTTACAGATAAGATCGATTCGGTGGACATGATAATTACCACCCCTTCCGGTTATCGCGCGGGTAGTAACGGAGTGGTTACCGAAACAATTGTGGGTCCCAACCGCATCTGCACATGGAAGACAAGACATCCTATCGCCACTTACCTTATCAATTTTGCTGCGGCAGATTATACTAATTATCAATTCAACGCAACGTCGTTATCGCACACCGTACCGGTGATGAACTATTTGTATTCTGCAACGGATTATAATGCCACTTATCAGAATAATTTGAATATGCTGCAATCGGTAATGCCGGCGTACGCCACATTATTAAATACCGACTATCCATTTTACGATGAAAAATATGGAACCGCGGAATCAGGAACCGGCTGGGGCGCACTGGAAGTTCAATCAATGACCTTCATTGACAGAACCGCTTATAGCGGCGGTTATACGCTTGCACACGAACTCGCGCACCAGTGGTTCGGTGACAAATTAACCACCAACAACTGGCACCAGATATGGCTCAACGAAGGCTTTGCACAATACTTTGAATCTGTAGTATATCCCGAAAATTTGCTGAGTGCGGGAACCGCTGCAACTAAACGTTCCAATTTAAAAGGGTCAGTTTCAACGGGAAACACCACTACCTATGTATCAAATATTTCCAACGCCGATAATATTTTTATTGGTGGCTCGTCGCAGCCATACCAAAAGGGAGCAATGACCATTTCGATGATGAGGGCATGGATGGGCGATACAAAATTTTATACTGCATTGCACAATTACCTGAACGCACCCGGCCTGCAATACAATTTCACCTGTGTGGATTCTTTACAAAAATACATGCAGGCACAAACGCCAAACGACATGACGAATTTCTTTTCGGACTGGGTCACGCAACCGGGACGTGCCAGTTACGTTGTGAATTACCAATACGTTACGAAGGGGGTTTATATACAATTAATACAGTCCCGTACGTATGGAAGTACAAGTTATTTTGATATGCCTGTACCGATCCAAATAAAAAACGGTTCGGGCCTTGATACCACTATTGTAATCATTGACCGTGGGGGAAACCTGTATAATTCT
>JBDTMM010000022.1:0-13098 GCA_039934275.1 Flavitalea sp.
TGAAAGAAGCGCTGAACATAGAAGAAACATTGTGGAACTACATTGATGGAAACCTTAGCGGTGAACAACTTTCATTCGTGGAAGAGTTCATAACCAATAATAATGAGTGGAAAGCGAAGTACAGCGAGCTGATGGAAATTCATCAGCTGATGCAGAACCATATTGAACTGGAAGTGCCCTCTATGCGGTTTACCCAAAATGTAATGGAAGAAATTTCAAGGCAATATATTTCTCCCGCTACCAGCTCCTACATCAATAAAAATGTTATTCGCGGTATAGGCCTGTTCTTTCTCATCAGCATCGTTGGATTGGTATTATACGTATTCGGCCAGGTGCAATGGGCATCACCGGAATCCAAAACCATGTCATCCATGGACATTTCAAAAATCGATTACGGTTTCCTTTTAAATAATACCTATACCAGTGCATTCATGATGATCAACCTCGTACTCGCGCTTATGCTGGTTGATATGTACCTGACAAAGAAAAAAACCAACCAGATAAAATCAAAAATGACGCATTAAGCCAATCGTTACTTGAACTTCTTTTTCAGTTCCATTAGTTTGGATTGAAAAGAGTCTGGCGTTTCAGGCACTTTTATCTCCGGCATTTTTGGCGTTGCAGGTTTTTTTGCAGGCTCCGATGATCTCTTTTCTTTCGAATCTTTAATGGACAAGGAAATGCGTTTTCTCGCAACGTCTACTTCAGTAACGGTAACCATTAACTGCTGTTGCAGTTTTACCGCCTGGTTTGGATCGGAAATAAAGGAATTACTCATTTGAGAAATGTGAAGTAACCCATCCTGTTTCACTCCTATATCCACAAATGCTCCGAAATTGGTAATATTGGTAACAATGCCTGGCACCACCATTCCGGGTTTTACATCTTCTATACTTTTAATAGTATCGTCAAAGCGGAACTCTTCGGCTTGCTGGCGCGGATCACGTCCGGGTTTTTCAAGTTCCTTTAGAATATCCGAAAGGGTAAACTCACCCACTTTTTCGTTGATGTATTTTTTGCGGTCTATTTGTTTTCGAAGGTTGGTATCGGATATTAATTCCTTTACGGAACAATTCATATCCTTTGCCATTGTTTCTACAATAAAATAACTTTCCGGATGCACCGCACTGTTGTCGAGTGGATTTGGCGCGCCAGGAATGCGCATAAATCCTGCGGACTGTTCAAAACTTTTGGGACCCATCTGCGCCACCTTTCTTATTTCTTCCCTGGTTTTAAATGGACCATTCCTTGCGCGGTAGTCCACAATATTTTTTGCAAGATTTGTACTGAGCCCTGATACATAACCCAATAAATGCCGGCTCGCGGTATTCAGATCAACACCTACGTGGTTCACACAGCTTTCCACCACTTTATCCAGTTCTTCCTTTAATCTTGTCTGGTTTACGTCGTGCTGGTATTGACCCACCCCAATTGACTTTGCATCGATCTTTACCAGTTCACTAAGAGGATCGAGCAATCTTCTGCCAATACTAATTGCCCCCCTTACGGTAACATCCTGGTCTGGAAATTCTTCTCTCGCCACTTCCGACGCGGAGTAAATTGAGGCGCCGCTTTCGTTTACCATAAATACGCTCACTGGTTTTCCAAAATCTATAGACCTTATTAATTGTTCCGTTTCCCTGCCAGCGGTTCCATTTCCAATGCCGATGGCATCTATTTTAAATATGGTAACCAGTTGCTGCAATTCTTTTGTGGACTTCGAAATTTCCATTTGTGGCTGATGTGGAAATATGGTAGAATAATTCTCAAAATTTCCCTGTTCGTCCAGGCAAACCACTTTACAGCCCGTTCTGAAGCCGGGATCGATCGCCATCACTCTTTTTGATCCCAATGGGGAGGCGAGCATCAATTGCCTGAGGTTCGAGGCAAAAACGGTTATCGCTTCATCGTCGGCGATATTTTTCCCAAGCAGGCGAAATTCATTTTCGATTGAAGGGCTCAGCAACCTTTCGAATGAATCTTCCAAGGCTATGGCAACCTGTGCGGAAGCCTCATTTTTTCTAATGACGAAAATTTTATGCAAGGCTTCGTTTCCATTGTTTTTATCGATAGCTATATCCATCGATAAAAACCCCTCTTTTTCACCGCGGCGGATGGCGAGCATTCGGTGAGATGGACATTTTGATAGTGGCTCACTGAATTCAAAGTAATCGCGGTATTTCTGTGCCTCTTCGGTTTCTTTTTTTGATTTTAAAACTTTTGAACTTATGACTGCGGATGATTGAAACAAATGACGGATCGCATTTCTTGCCTGTTCGTTTTCTGCTATCCATTCTGCAATAATGTCGCGCGCGCCCTGAAGTGCATTTTCTTTATTGGGAACGTCGGCGGTTATGAATTTCGCTGCTTCAGATTCTAGATTTATTTCTTTCATTGCAAATACCAGCGTTGCCAAATTCTCAAGTCCCTTTTCTATGGCTGTGGATGCGCGCGTTTTTCTTTTTGGTTTAAAGGGAAGATAAAGGTCTTCCATTTCCGTTGCCTCCAAGCTGTTCTCGATCCTTGACCTTAATTCGGGCGTAAGTTTTCCCGCGGCCTCAATGGTTTTGATGATGGTTTCCTTTCTTTTATTCAGCTCGTCGAAATATTTTATTTTTTCAACAACCGCATTGATCTGTACTTCGTCGAGGTTGCCAGTGGCTTCTTTCCGGTAACGTGCAATAAAAGGAATAGTTGCGCCCTGCAGGTGCAATTCTTCTACATTTTCTACCTGCTTTGTTTTTATATTAACCTCGTCCGCTATATGTTGCAAATATTTTTTTTCCATATCCTTATTTTCAGAGTGCGCGAATGTATGATGATTTTTATTTCACTTGCTTACCTTTGAGCATGGATATTAAGAATAGCATCCTCGAAACGATTGGTAACACCCCTTTGATCAGGTTGCATAAAGTTACGAGTGAGCTTCCCTGCACCGTGGCGGCAAAAGTAGAATACTTTAATCCCGGTCATTCGGCAAAAGACCGTATGGCCATTAAAATGGTGGATACCGCAGAAAAAGAAGGAAAACTAAAACCTGGCGGCACCATTATAGAAGGCACATCAGGAAATACCGGGATGGGGCTTGCGCTCGCGGCCACCGTAAAAGGATACAAATGCATTTTTACAACTACCGACAAACAATCGAAAGAAAAACTTGATATATTAAGGGCGATGGGCGCCGAAGTAATTGTTTGCCCCACAAATGTGGCCCCTTCGGATCCACGTTCTTATTATTCCGTTGCGAGAAAGTTAGCAAAAGATATTCCGAATTCTTTTTACTGTAATCAGTATGATAATCTTGCTAACCGTCTTGCGCATTACGAAACCACCGGCCCAGAGATTTGGAAACAAACCGATGGAAAAATAACGCACCTCGTGGTGGCCACAGGAACCGGCGGCACCATTACCGGCGTTGGACATTTTCTCAAAGAAAAAAATAAACACATTAAAGTTTGGGCAATTGATCCTTTCGGATCACTGCTTACAAAATATTTTCGTACTGGCGAGGTGGATATGAAAGAAGTTCACCCCTATGTTACGGAGGGCATCGGTGAAGATTTCGTTCCCCAGAACTATGATATGAAATACATCGACGCCTTTGAACAGGTTACCGATAAAGATGCAGCCCTAATGACAAGAAGACTCGCAAAAGAAGAAGGATTATTTTGCGGGTACAGCGCCGGCACTGCAATACAGGGATTACTGCAACTTAAGGACCAATTAAAAAAGGACGATCTTGTAGTGGTGATATTAAATGATCACGGCAGCAGGTATGTTGCCAAAGTGTATAATGACGAATGGATTGTGGATAAAGGGTTCAAATAAATATTCATAGCAATCGTACCCTTCTTTTTTCGTAGAACTACTAACAATAAATAGGGGTTGTTTCGCTACGTATTGGTCAATTTACGATATCAGCAGTAAATACCGACGAAAAATAAAAGAGCAATTGTGCTCTTGTTAACATTATGGTGTGGATATATCTTTGTTAAGAAGTTGGTTGATATGTTATCAATCTTTATCCAATATCCGAACCGAAAATCCTTAAGAGTCCAAATCCAAGAAATTCCGAAAGTCCAATATCAATCAACTTCCTTTTTTTTGATCGTATCCTTGAAGAAACTATTTTAAATCCAGTTAAGATCCAAAGTCCAAGAGAAACCATTTTAAGATCCGAGTTCCGAGAAAAACCAAATCACTAAGTCCAAAGTCCGTAAAATCCATCCAAATCCTCATCCTTGTAAAACTAATTAACTCCAGTACCCTCCTGCTAAATCGAGATACGATATTTAGCAGGAGGTAAATGCGGAAGGCGATCAGGTTACATATTCGTAATTTGAGCCCCATGGAAGCTAACTACAAGCCTTCACGCAAAAAAGACATTTACCCCATCAATGACGGCTTCCGCAATTACCTGAAAGCACACGGCCGTGAAATTAAACTGCCGATTACCTACAAAGATCTTCTCCGAATCACCTACGGTACCCCAATACTTGACAAGAATGGAAACGATACCCTATGGGAAAAAGTGACCTACGACATGAAGGAATGGAACTACATTCGTGATGGGCTCGTAAACACTTATGCCATTCTTAAAACAGAAGGAGATCTTACGTTCACCAAACACCTCGACGTAGCCAGAATTGATTACTGCACCTTCGGTAATTCACATCCCTTCCGCATACGAATCGTAAATAAATTTAACGACAATTACGATTACTATTACATCAAGCAGGCCGATGCCTCCCGCATTTACGGCCTGGAGCTCGAACACATTCTTTCACCTAACAGAATCACTTTTCTAACTTATAATGAAACACTTGTAGAGGAACATATTGCCGGTATTCCCGGGGACCTGTTTATACTCAATCAACTTCACGAACCTTCCACCAACCTGATTAGGTTCGCAAAAGAGTTCGTGAAATTTAACGAACGATGTTTTGTTAGATTACTGGGCGACATGCGCTCATATAATTTTGTGGTGGACATTACACCCGATGTGGAAGATTTTCAATACCGCATCCGCGCGATTGATTTCGATCAGCAGTCGTACGAGAGCCGGAGAAATTTATATTTCCCCCAGTTTTTCAAGGAAAACCTTCCTTTGGTAGAGCTTACCCAACGGCTGCTTAACAAAGATTCCATTGAACAGTACCAGGCCGAAGAAAGAACGATGATCGCCTTCAGGATGGCCTCAACCAGGAGGAGAAGCATAGACCTGCTGTCGATCATGTCCAAAGACAATATTTCGAAAATCGAAAAAATGGTCAACCTGAAGCAGGAGCTGAATGAATATTTTAAAACAAAGGCCTTCGATAAGTGCCAGTCGATGGGCCAGATTGTAAAAACCAATCTGAAACAGACGCTGAGAAAGCATTTCGCCCTAATTCAGAAATCGCTGGGGAAATTAGAAGACTGACCTTTTTGGGATTTAACAATTATCTTTGGCCCTCCAAAAAAAGGATTCATCAACATTCAATTATTATGGCTTCGAAAAAAACGACAGACATTCTCGCAAACCAAGCTGAGTTTCTATTAGAACACACTTGTAAAACAATCGATAAATCAACTATAACACTTCCTTCTGCCACCCATGTGGAAGAAATATGGATCAATTCAAACAGGAGCAACCAGGTATTGCGCAATCTGCAAACGCTGATTGGTCATGGAAGGCTTGCCGACACAGGTTATATTTCTATTTTTCCGGTTGATCAGGGAATAGAGCATAGTGGTGGTTCTGCATTTTCACCAAACCCTATTTATTTTGATCCGGAAAATATTGTGAAACTTGCTATTGAAGGCGGATGTAATGCAGTGGCATCTACATTTGGCGTGCTTGGCATTATGAGCCGTAAGTACGCGCACCGCATTCCATTTATTGTAAAGATCAATCACAATGAATTTTTAAGCATGCCGAACAAATACGACCAAACCATGTTTGGTTCAATTAAGAGTGCATGGAACATGGGTGCTGTAGCAGTGGGTGCAACCATCTATTGGGGTTCTGGGGAAAGTGCGAGGCAATTAAAAGAAGTGGCAGAAGCGTTTGAATATGCACACGAACTTGGTATGGCAACTATTCTTTGGTGTTATACCCGTAATAACGGATTTAAAGTTGATGGAGTGGATTATCACACTTCTGCGGATTTCACTGGCCAGGCAAATCATTTGGGTGTAACACTTCAGGCCGATATCATTAAACAAAAAATGGCCACCAACAATGGGGGGTACCTCGCCACCAAACACGGAAAAACTTCCAAACTGGTGTATGAAAAACTTACTTCCGATCATCCTATCGACCTATGCCGTTACCAGGTATTAAATTGTTATAGCGGTCGTATCGGTCTGATCAATTCTGGAGGGGAAAGCATGGGTGCATCCGACCTTGCAGACTCTGTGATAACTGCAGTGGTAAACAAACGCGCAGGTGGTATGGGTTTAATCCTGGGGAGAAAAGCATTTCAACGTCCGTTCAATGAAGGTGTCAACTTGCTGAATTCAATACAAGACGTATATTTAGATAATTCAATTACAATCGCATAGCTTCATAAAACACTGATTCTATCCTATATAAAGACCACGGCCCTGCCCGCTTTTGCCGGCAGGGTTTTATTATGCCATTGGCCTTCGCTGGTCAATGGCATTATTTTTTTAACAGTAACCACATGGCAAACAAATCAAGCAAATCACCGTCTGGGGAAGACCGGGAAGCGCCGAATGATTTCAAAAGAGAAGAAGGTGTGCAAAAGAAAGATGTGAAAAGTATGGAAACCCCAAAAAGTAATCCTCCTGCTAACCAGGAAAATTTAAAGAACCGTGGCTATGAAGAAGACCAGCCTCATAACCCCGTGAGAAATACCGGTTCTATGAAAGAGGATCAACAAAATGAACCAGCTGGTGAGCCGGATAAAAACGACTGAACATTTATCAGCGAAGCAATTCTTCAATTGGTTTGCCAACAGCGCCGCTGGGCATTTGAATCCTTAACATTGCCGATATTGTAGGTGCTATGTCGGTCATGTAAATTTCACGATTTGTTCTTCCGTGTTTAATATTCCAACCATACCAAACCAAGGGTATGTGTGTATCATAAGGGTTCCAGGCTCCATGTGTGGTTCCCTTACCATTTCCGTCCATCCATCCTGGCGTAAATAAAATCTGGATATCGCCGCTACGTGAAGGATAATATCCGTTTACACTTTTTGTTCTTACTACTTCCTGCAATGGAATATTCATTACTGCAGACAATTCAAAAGCGCGGTCGACACCCTGCATTGAGGCTAAAAAATCAATTAGCGTTTTTACAATTGCGGGCCTGTCTGCTTTTATGGAATCAATAAGATTATTATCAAGGGTAATCTGGTTATTTGTAGTGCCAAGAATAAATTTATGATTGCCGAATGATTTATTCAGCAGGGAATCAAGGGTATGATTGAACCCACTTTCAGAAATAGTACCACCAGGTAATTTATTTTCTTCGGCAAATCCTGCAGCGTGCGCCACACCATGATCTGCCGATAAAAATGCAACGTATTGACCTTTCCCTACCTTCTTATCTAAAAATCTAAAAAGATCCCCAATATCCTTATCCAGTCTTAAATAACAATCTTCGGCTTCAATGGAGTTCGGTCCGAATTCATGGCCGATATAATCCGTTGATGAAAAACTGAGTGCAAGAAAATCGGTAATACTGTCCTGCCCCAGATCTTCTCCATTCACGGCAGCGATCGCGATGTCTTTCGTCATAGTATTTCCATATGGAGTAGATGGAGTTATACCATAATTTTTATCAATGAATTCTTTCAGGTGATAAGGAAATGTCTTTTGATCCTGGCCAAAGGGTTTTCCTTCATACGATTCATCATCCTTTGTACTTTGATCGTAAGTATTGATGGGATATAAAGTATTCCACCCTTTATTAAAATATTCATCGATCCTTTTTTTACTATCGAAGTCGGTTATCCATTTTGGTAAACTTTGTTCGTAATACGAGGAAGTGATCCAATGGCCTGTTGCTCCTTCGAACCAGTAAGCTGCGTTAGCAGTGTGACCGGCAGGAAGAATTCCGCCACGGTCCTTTATAGCAATGCCGATTACTTTACTGCGAAAATTTGTAGCGAGCCTTAACTCATCACAAACAGTTGTTGTTTTTAAATTACGTGGGCTCATTTGCCCGGTTTTTGCAGTGGTGCCCACTCCCGTTACTGATGCGTCTTCCACACAATACCTATTTCTATTTTCGGTGCGGTCGTACCAGTCGTTACCTGTTATGCCATGTATAGCGGGAACAGAGCCTGAATAAATGCAGGTATGTCCGCAAGCGGTAAAAGAAGGCAGGTAATTGATCATGGTATTTTCGCAACTGTATCCCTGATTAAGCATTCTTTTAAATCCGCCATCTGCTGCATACCTGTTGTAATAGCGGTATAAATAATCCCAGCGCATCTGGTCCACTACAATCCCTACCACTAGTTTGGGTCTTGGCACTTTAGAAGATGAACTATTAAGCAGCTGAGCATGAGTTATATTACTAACGAGGAGCAATATGAGCATAAGGCGAACCATAAGCCAAATTTTTTAAGTCACCGAAAGAGTGTAAAAGTAAACAATAAGACTATTGAATGACCAGTGTAAAAGTTGTTTACAATTGATTAATAAGTACCTTTGCACCACTAAAAATCTAGTACTATATGGCAGATATTTTCGAGCGCCTTGTCAAGAATTCCGGGCCTATAGGCCAGTTCCGCGAGCGTGCACATGGATATTTTTCTTTCCCGAAACTGGAGGGCCCTATCGGTGCAAGAATGAAGTTTCGTAATAAGGATATGATCGTATGGAGTTTGAATAATTACCTAGGGCTCGCTAACCACCCGGAAGTAAGAAAGGCCGATGCTGACGGCGCCGCTGAATTTGGTTTGGCAATGCCGATGGGTGCAAGAATGATGAGTGGCAACAGCAACCATCATGAACAACTCGAAAAAGAGCTCGCCGCATTTGAGAATAAAAAAGACGCAGCCCTGTTGAATTATGGTTATCAGGGTATGGTGAGCATCATCGATGTGCTGTGCAGCAGGCACGACATTATTGTTTATGATGCAGAGAGCCACGCTTGTATTATCGATGGACTGCGTTTGCATCCCGGGCACCGGTATGTTTTTAAACATAATGATATCGCCGATTTTGAAAAGCAATTACAACGCGCCACTCAATTAATTGAAAAACAAAAAGCCGGTGGCATACTGGTAATTACTGAAGGGGTTTTTGGAATGGCCGGTGACCAGGGAAAGTTAAAGGAAATTACTGCGCTCAAAAATAATTACAACTTCCGTTTATTAGTAGATGATGCTCATGGTTTTGGCACGCTCGGAAAAACAGGGGCTGGTGCTGGAGAAGAGCAAGGCGTGCAGGATAAAATAGATCTTTATTTTTCAACATTCGCAAAATCGATGGCTTCCATCGGTGCTTTTGTTGCGGGCGACCGTGAAATAATTGATTACATCCGTTATAATATCCGCTCACAGATATATGCAAAAAGTTTACCGATGCCATTGGTGATCGGTAATTTAAAAAGACTAGACTTATTACGCACACAACCATTTCTGAAAAAGAAATTGTGGGAGAATGCGTTGAAGCTACAGAAAGGTTTAAGGGAAAGAGGTTTTGATATCGGGAAAACAGATTCTGTCGTTACTCCTATTTTTATGAAGGGCGATGTTCCCGAAGCAACCGCAATGGTGATGGATCTTCGTGAAAATTATGGCATCTTTTGTTCAATCGTTGTATATCCTGTAATACCAAAAGGAAATATTATTTACAGATTAATTCCTACGGCAGTACATAGTGATGAAGACATTGAATTAACGCTCAGGGCATTCAGTGAAACAAAGAAAAAATTAGATGCGGGTGAATACAAGAGAGAAGTGATTCCTGATATGGCCGGTGTATAAAAAAATCCCGCCGTAAAGGCGGGATGCTCTAATCAAATACCATTAACCATTAAACCTTATCCTATGAAAAATCAAATATAGATGATAGCGTTGAAACATTGGATCAGCCCCAATACTTTTTACATTATTTTTATTTATATTGATTGCTGTCAATTGGAAACTACGCCATACAAATTATGCAAAAAATTGTTTTGTCAATCACAGGTGCAAGCGGTTCGATCTATGCAAAGCAATTAATTGAAAAATTGCTCACCATAAAGGAACAGTGGTCGGCACTTGCCGTGGTGATGACCGAAAATGCAAAATTGGTTTGGCAAACGGAGATCGGAAATAGTGATTATGAAAAATATCCGGTCGACTTTTATTCCACCCGCGACTTCATGGCGCCCTTTGCTTCAGGGTCCGGACAGTTTAATACCATGATCATTGCGCCCTGCTCCATGGGTACTCTTGGCCGCATTACCTCTGGCGTTTCATCGGACCTAATTACCCGCGCTGCCGATGTAGTACTGAAAGAAAAAAGAAAGCTCATCTGCGTACTCAGGGATACTCCTTATAACCTTATTCATATCCGCAACATGGAAACGCTCGCACTTGCCGGTGGTATCATTTGCCCGGCCACACCGTCATTTTACAGCAGACCCACCACTATTGAGGAAGTAGTGGACACGGTAGTTGACAGGGTTATCGATCTCGCGGGACTGAAAATCAAGTCATTCCGGTGGGGGGGCTAAAGGCTAGTCATCATCGAAGGTCTACTTCTTCCACCCCTGGAAATTTCTTTTTATCAAACATAAATACTTCATCCTTAATAGGCGCTTTGGTATTCATGCTGTTTACGGTGTAAGAGTATTTATTGCCGTTTTTTTCCAAAACCCTCGTGGCATAAATCGTCTGGCTTTTTTTATCTACCTGTAAATACACCTTGTGGAATGCTTTCGTTTTGTCTACCGGCGTCATCTCTATTTCCTGAAGTGTTTTGGATCCCTGCTTTTTTTCTCCATTTAGTTTGTATAGAAAATCCTTGTCGTAAAAGGAGGTGAATAACTTTTGGGGGCTAATACCTCCTCCATTGGGATCGAGGGTGGTGATGGTTACTTCGTTTGCTCCTTTGTCGTAAGTCCAAACAGTGGTGCCGTCACTAAAAATTTCCTGGCCCGTAATCAGCACGTGATACTTCTGGTCCTTCATATCAACTGAGCCCGATTTTGATCCTTGCGATTTACCTTTGCCATCTTCGATATTGAGGGTAAAAGTGGAGTGAACCGCTTTGAAGGTTTTGAATTTGGCGCTCACTGCATCGAGAATCTTTTTTGCTTCGGGATCGTTGCCCTGACTAAATGCTGAAATCAATAGTGCTACGGATAAAACAACCAGAGAGAATTTTTTCATTCTTGAATTTTTATATGTCCGCGATAGTTAATTCTTACGCGGTAAGCTATAGACGAATTTAAAGCTGGAAAGTTTGCATTTAGAAAGAGCTTTAACAAATAAATTATCAGCCCAGTGCTAGTAGGTGCTGGTCAAGATCAGCTTCGGTCCTGATCAGCACATCGCGAGCCTTGCTGCCCTGGTTCTGGCCAACCACTCCTGCTGCTTCCAATTGATCCATTAATCTTCCCGCCCGGTTGTAGCCGAGTTTCATTCGTCGCTGTATCAGGGAAGTGGAGCCTACCTGGTTCTGAACAATAAGCCTTGCAGCGTCTTCGAAGAGTGGGTCACGGTCAAGCAGACTAAACTCTTTGTTTTCTAAATCCTTCTCATCAATATATTCAGGCAAAAGAAATGCCTGGGGGTATCCGCGCTGGGCGCCGATGTATTCGCAAACCTTTTCCACTTCCGGTGTGTCAACGAATGCACACTGTAGCCTTGTCAGTTCCCCATTAAAAGAAATGAGCATGTCACCCTTTCCTATCAATTGTTCAGCACCTCCTGTATCAAGTATGGTGCGCGAATCGATTTTGGAAGAAACCTTGAATGCGATACGGGCCGGGAAATTAGCCTTGATGGTGCCTGTAATGATATTTACAGACGGGCGTTGTGTGGCGATAATCAGGTGAATGCCTACTGCACGGGCGAGCTGTGCCAGGCGGGCTATCGGCATTTCCACTTCTTTACCTGCGGTCATTATCAAATCGGCGAACTCATCTATCACCAGAACGATGAAGGGTAAAAATTGATGTCCCTTTAGTGGGTTCAATCTGCGTTTTACAAATTTTTCATTGTACTCCCTGATGTTTCTTGCGCCCGCTTCTTTCAAAAGATCGTACCTGTTATCCATTTCAATACAAAGCGCGTTGAGAGTATTGATCACCTTTTTAGTGTCGGTGATGATGGCTTCTTCTTCGCCGGGTAATTTGGCAAGGAAATGTTTTTCTATAGTGCGGTATAAACTGAGTTCTACTTTTTTTGGATCGACAAGAACAAGCTTTAACTGCGAAGGATGTTTTTTGTAAAGAAGAGAAACCAAAATGGAATTCAAGCCAACCGATTTACCCTGTCCTGTGGCACCAGCCATTAACAAGTGCGGCATGGTGGTAAGGTCGACGATAAAATTTTCATTGTCGATCTTTTTGCCGATTGCGATCGGCAGGCTGTAGTTGTTGTATTGAAATTTTTCCGAAGCAAGCAAAGTGCGCATACTCACCACTGTTTTCTTCACGTTCGGCACTTCTATACCAATGGTGCCTTTGCCGGGTATTGGCGCAATGATACGAATACCGAGTGCGGCAAGGCTAAGTGCGATGTCGTCTTCAAGATTTTTTATCCTCGAAATCCTTACACCGGCCGCGGGTACTATCTCATACAGCGTAACTGTTGGACCAACAGTGGCGCTGATCTTTTGAATATGAATATCGTAGTTGCGCAGTGTACTGATGATCTGGTTCTTATTGGCCTCGAGTTCATTGGGATCCTGGATGATCTTTTCACTGCCGTGTATATCCAGTAGTTCCAAAGAAGGATATTTATAATCGCGAAGGTCCAGGGTGGGTTCGTAGGGTGCGAGGTCTGCAGGCAAGGGTTCCGGATCATCTTCCGCGGCCGGTTTTGGTAACCCCTCATTTATCACGAGCTCGGGTTCGGGAATGATGGCCTTTTTCTTTGAAAACATTTGTTCCGGAGCCATCTCATCAAAAAAAGGAAGCAG
>JBDTMM010000023.1:0-13053 GCA_039934275.1 Flavitalea sp.
CTATTTCTAGCTTCATTTTCTACTTCAGGTAGTTTATTCGTACAGCAATTACACCAATATTCAAACATCTCTTTGAATGTAATGGTGTCATCATTATCACCACGAAGAAAGGCAAAGGAGGGAAAACACGTGTTAATGTCAGTTCCATCGCTGGATTTAGCCAAGCTTCAGAAGGAAATTACAGAGTTATGAATTCCCGGGAATTATATGACTATCAAAAAACTTTTTGGGATCCTACTACATTTGACAGAGACAGGCCGGACAGTTTATTGAACACAGATACAGACTGGGAGAGCCTGATATTTCATACTGGCTCCGTTCAAAATCATACAGTATCTGTTTCTGGCGGTTCTGAAAAAACACAAATGTATGTTTCGGGTAATTATTATAATGAAGAAGGAACACTGGGTGACAGTCGCAATGAATCTTTCAATATCCGTTCTAATATAACACATAAAATAAATGAAAAGCTTTTGATGAATGTGAGAATAAATGCAAGTAGCAGACGTACAAGCACTGAGGCCGCAGGAACTAATTTCTTGACAACTCACATCAACCTGCCATGGGATAACCCATACAATCCCGACGGATCCCTGAAAAGAGGCACGGAAGAAGGCTGGTTGGGAAGAGATGCGGACAACTTTTTACATGGATGGAAATATAATTTTGATCATGGAAAAGCAACAGCCATTACAGGTGATATGACGCTGGAATACAAAATTGCAAATGGGCTGACTTTTTCGACAAATAACAGAGCCAGTTATACGAACAAAAAAAGAGAATTGTATTATGATGTACGTGCTAAAGCAGGTTTAGGGCAAGGGCAACTTATAAATGATTTCACGAATACAAATCAACTAATTACCTCCAATCGTTTACTTTATGATGTAAGCTTCAATAAAAGCAAACTGAATACCATTGCTGTTGTAGAAGCGGAAAAAAATTATTCAGATTTTAACAGCTTCACCGCAGCAGGCCTTTCGCCAGGACTTCATGTAATGAATGCAGCTTCATCTTTTATAGGAGGTTCCAGTTTAACCGGGGAAAACGTCTTTACTAAAGGGCTGGTACAGGCTGAATATTCCTATAACGACCGATTTTATCTTGTCGGTTCAGCAATAAGAGAATCCTCTTCACGCTTTGGGGCTAATAAACGATCTGCTAATTTTTACACAATTGGTGCTTCATGGATTTTAAGTAATGAGCATTTTATGCAGAACCAAAGTGTAATGAATCTGCTTAAAGTAAGGGGAAGCTATGGTTTGACGGGAAATGCTCAAATTGGTGATTATCAAACATTGGGTTTGTATAGCTATTCGGAACAATACGCCGGTAATTCAGCCGCATTTCCTTTTCAGCTAAAGAATCCTTTTCTCACCTGGGAAAAAGCGAAAACAACCAATTTCGGTATTGATATGGGTTTCTTCAACAGGATAAGCCTGAATTTGGATGTATATCAAAAGCTTACTAATGCCTTATTGTTAAATGTACAATTGCCTTATACATCCGGATTTACATCCGTTATTCAGAATGTAGGCTCTGTTAAAAACACTGGTCTGGAGATTAATTTGAACACAATAAACATTAAGGGAAAATTCAATTGGGAAACAAATTTCAATATTGCATTCAACAGAAATAGGGTTCTCGTATTAGACCAAGGGAAAGATATCCTGGAAATTGGCACAAACAGCTCTCCAACCCGCATTATTAGAGTTGGATATGATTTAAATAGCTGGTATATGCGCAAATGGATGGGTGTGGATCCGGCAAATGGAGATCCTTTATGGGAAAAGATTACTGAAGATGAAAATGGAAAGACGATTTCTACTACTAATGTTTACAGTGATGCAACTGTGGAATTTGTAGGCTCTTTTACTCCGAAATTTACCGGAGGCATAAACAATTCGTTTACCTATAAGGCATTTACGCTTTCTGCTTTTTTTAATTTTATATATGGTGTTAAAGTATACAACAGCTCTGCGTTTGTTTCAGACAGCGATGGAGCCTATGATACAGAGAACCAGAGAGTTTTACAAAAAGGTGAAAGCCGATGGAGTAATCCAGGAGACATAGCTACTCAACCAAAAGCCGTATTTGGTGGCAATAAGAATGCAAGTGCTGTCTCTTCACGTTACTTACAGGATGGTAGTTACATTCGACTGAGAAATGTAAAGCTAACGTATAGCTTACCAAACAGTTTATTGAGTAAAATTAAATTACCAAATGCTTCTGTCTTTGTTAGTGGTGATAATTTATGGACAGGCACATCCTATATAGGCAGGGATCCACAATCAGCGCTTACCAGAACGGGAAGTGATTCAGGACCTTATCCAACAGGCGGCCAGGTTGGTAACTATCCAATTAGTAAAAAGATATTGTTTGGTTTAAACATTGAACTATAAAAAACACAGAAATGAATATAATTTTTAAGGGAAACCTTCTAATAGCAATAATTATTTTAACGCTTGCCAGCGCCTGTAAAAAGGATGTTCATCCTTATGACAGCAAAACAGATGAAGTGGCCTTTGCCACACCCAATGATATCCAGATTGCTACTTATGGTACTTATGCTGGACTTGTACCTGAAGCATATGAAAAAATGCAGCATTTTATGGGGGAGTACGGTGGCGATAATGTAGCGCTGAGTGGAAACACAAGCGACGCCCTGCGTAATGTTTACAATTACAATCATATCCCAACCATGTATGTAATAAATAATTTTTGGAGCCAGGCATATAAGGTAATTTATTCAGCTAATCAGGTCATTGCTCACATTGAAGATGGAAAATCGTCCATGCTTGATCAATTAAAGGGCGAAAATTTATTTCTTCGGGCGATGGTTCACTTCGATCTTGTCCGATTCTTCGGACGCCCTTATTCGCAGGACCAGGGGAATAACCCTGGCGTTGTAATTAAGAATAATGTTTTATCAAATGACTTACCGTCACGTAGTACAGTGAAGGAAGTATATGATTTCATAATTGATGATCTAAAAACAGCTGCATCATTAATGACAATTAATAAAACGGCAAGTTTTGCATCGAAGGAAGCGGCTCTTGCATTGTTGTCAAGAGTATACTTGTATAAAGAAGATAATGCAGAAGTAATAGCCTATTCGGACTCAGTGATTAATTCCAACAGGTACCAGCTTTTAGCTACGGACGCTTATAAAACCTATTTTACAACATCCCCTGATGCTAATGTTGAAACCATTTTTGCTATTCGCAACACAAATGCAGATGATATAGGAAAATCTTCTATAGGCTCTATGTATTACAATGATCCAGTCACCGGAACTTCAGGATGGGGTCAAATGTATGCGTCCCTGGATTACATGAATCTGTTGAATAAATATTCCGAAGACGTGCGCCATAGTTTTATTGAAATTCAGAAAGCGCCTAATGGTATTGACACCCTCAAAAGAGGCAACGTGCCAAAGTTTTATGTCAATAAATACAGTTGGCAGGAAGGCACTGTGAATGTAAGTTCTCCAGTTTATCTGCGTTTAGCTGAAATGTACCTGAACAGGGCAGAGGCCAATGCTAAAATAGGAAACGACCAGTTAGCGATAGATGATATTAATGTGATACGCACGCGGGCAGGTCTAAGTGGGCTGCAGCTCTATGCCGTTAACGACCTTAAGGGGCATGCAAATGTGCTGGAAGTTGTTTTGGAAGAAAGAAGGCTTGAGTTGGCATTTGAAGCTCAGCGACCATTAGATTTATTTAGAAATCATCTTCCGCTTGTGAGGGCTTATCCTGGCTTTCATAGTGAAAACCGCTATAATCAAACAATACTTCCTACGAGCCCTTTTATCATTCAATATATTCCAGAGCGTGAACTTTTGGTAAATCCAAATTTAACCCAAAACCCTTAAGCTCGAAAACTCAAAATAACGTTGAATGAATACTGGTGACAAAATTGTTGACACTTCGATAACGCAAAGGATTGCTGCTGTAGATTTTTTTCGTGGTATAACCATGTTTTTGTTAATAGGAGAAAGTACACTTATTTATGAATACTTTTTATCTGTTCAAAACAGCGACGTGCTACACTTCTTTGCTATGCAGCTAACTCATCAAAAATGGCATGGTTTGCATTTCTGGGATTTAATCCAACCCTTTTTTATGTTTATTGTCGGGGTTTCCATTCCTTTTGCTGTCCATAATCGGACGAAGAAGGGGGATTCGATTAGATTAATAACGAATCATGCGATTAAGCGTTCACTCCTTTTATTATTTTTCGGGTGGGCATTATATTGCATTGAGCCAGGTAGAATCGTTTTTAGATTTCAGAATGTACTTGCACAGCTATCTATCACTTATCTGGTTGCATTCTTAATCAGAAGAAAATCAGTTTATTTTCAACTTGCCTTCACAATAATTATTCTCCTTCTTACAGATATTGCCTATAGGTTTTTTCCTGTTGAAGGGTTTAATCAGCCATGGGTGCCCTATCATAATTTGGGAGCATGGGTTAACAATAAAATAGAAGGAGTTGATAAAGCAGATATTTGGGCATCGTTAAATGCAATTCCGACTATAGCGCATACGGTATGGGGAGTTCTTTGCGGGCAAGTGTTGATGAGTAATAAATTGCCTAAGATTAAAATTCAGATCATGTGTTTGGCCGGGATAGCGTGTTTGATCATTGGATATTCTCTGGACTTATTGAATATAACTCCTATCATCAAAAAAATTGCTACTTCTTCTTTTGTGTTTGCCAGTGCAGGATGGACTATCCTGGCGCTTTGCCTGTCGTATTGGTTAATCGATGTCAAAAAATTGTTTCATAAGCCGGCTAAATTTTTTATCATCGTTGGCATGAACAGCATTTTCATTTACTTATTTTTTGAGGTAGGAGGTGCGAACCTTATTAATTCAATATTCAGGCCTTTTACAAAAGCATTGTTTTCATGGAGTGGTAATAATAACATGGAAATAATGACGAGCTTAATGGTATGGTTGGCAATATGGTATATATGTTATTGGTTATACAAAAGGCGGGTGTTTTTCAAAATATAATGATGGTTTAATGTATTTAGACATCTGCTTATATGCGATTAATTTTTAATTTTATAGTATGAGTAATCTTGAAAGAAGGGATTTTATAAAAAAATCAGTTATCGGAGGATTAGGCGGCATGTTACTAACTACGAGTGACCAAAGGCCTGCGGAAGATAAGAAGATAGGGAATCCAAAATCTCATTCATTCGCCAATCCTGGAGTAGTCAAAAAAATTGTTATTGCTGGTGGTGGTATCAGCGGACTTTGCTGTGCGTATGAATTGATGAAAAAAGGTCATGAGGTAATTGTATTGGAAGCAGCAGGCCGTTATGGGGGCACTGTACTTTCGGTTAATGATGGCCTGGCTGATGGACTCTATGCTGACTTTGGAGCTGAAAATTTTACGAAACCTGGCTATGAAAACTACTGGAAATATATTAAAGAGTTTAACCTCCCCGTCATCCAATATTTTCATCGTGAAGGTAGGCTGACCAGAGTAGATGGCAAATGGTACAATTCAGAGAGCATGCTTCAAATGCGAGCTGATGAAGCCAGAAAGCTCGGAGGGTACACCGATAGGGAGTTGAAGTTTTTAGCGACCTATCCCTCATCAAGCCTAGAAGTACTTTTTCTGCAACCTTATTTTGCAAAGTTTACTAACGAGTACCAACCGTTCGGAATTGGATATGACGAACTAGAAAACATACCCGTTTCTGAAATATATAAAAAAGAAGGCGCATCGCAAGCGGCACTCAATATGTTAGGTGGTAAAAATTCATCGGCGTTATATAATATATGGCAGGCCTATATTATGGATAAAAGAGGCTACGGAGTAGGATACGATCTTTTTCGCCTGAAAGGAGGAAATCAGATTATGACCAATGAATTTTCAAAACGTTTAGGCTCCCGGTTAAGATTAGATTGCAAAGTCATGGGTATTGAACATGGGCAAAAGGGCGCAACAATTAAATATAAAGAAGGCGGTGAGGATAAAACCATCTCGGCAGATTATGTTGTTTGTTGTCTTAGAACTCCGGTCATGCAAAATATTTCTATTACACCGAAATTGCCGGAAGAAAAGCGTTTTGTAGTGGATAACCTTACGTATGAACAAACCACGCGAATAGTATTTCAAGCAAAATCACCATTTTGGCTGGAAGATAATACAAGTATAAATCTGACTTTTAATCATCCGGCACTGAGAACTATATGGCGTGTTGCGGAAGAAGTGGATACTCAACGCGTGGCACTAATGGCAAAGGCTCCGGGAGGAACAAATCCAATGCGTGCATTAGAAGCATTTAAGGAATTATATCCCGGTAAGAAATCAAGTATAAATATTGAACAGATCCTGGTTAAGGATTGGGCAGCGGATTCATATGCTCATGGCTGTGAAAGGTTTGGTTTTTCTGCCTTGGGCGGGCTATCCAAATACTGGCCACACACTATGACACCGTTAAGTAAAATGATTCGTCAAATCGAAGCAGCACACTATGACACCATTTGGAAGAATTCATTTTGCCGGAGGGCATACGGACAATAGAAGCTGGGGAATGGAAGCCGCTACCAATTCAGCTAACAGGGCTGCATTGGAAATTGAGCAAGCTTAAATTCTTCGATCTTCCATTATACATTTAGATAATTATGAAATCTACTTTTGTTATTCTTTTTATATCAGTAGTCTGTATTAAACTGGGCTATAGTTTACGAAGCGATTTGCTATACCAAAAAGTAAACGTTCCCAAACAGGTCACAGCACAGGTAAATAGCGGTTCTGGACCGGAGGTGAGAATAGTTAAACCTGAAGATGAAAAAATATTTGCTTGGGACAGCCAGGTGGAATATTCAATTAGCGTTTCCGATCCTAAGGATGGCGATTCTAAATATGGAGAAATTAACCCGAATCAAACTTTACTGGAGGTAACTTATATGCCCATTACTCCAGGTAAAGCGATGGCGGAAAATATCAAAATGGTGAAATCAAAAAGGGAGGACATGGGGCTCACGCTAATGAAGTCTTCTACCTGCTTCGGATGTCATGGAGATAAAACTAAAGTTGCGGGACCTTCTTTCGAAGAATTAGGTAAAAAATATGCATACAATGCAGCAACGCTTAAAAGTCTTGCAAATCATATTTTAAAAGGATCTACAGGAGTTTGGGGAAACCTTGAAATGCCATCACATCCAGATTTTTCTGTAACGGAAGCTATGCAAATGGCGGGTTACATGGTTAAAGAGGGTAAAAATAAAAACAATTGTGTTTATCCAGGCCTTGAAGGGGTGTTGAGAGTTAGGGCAAAACCTGAAACTACCACACAAGCTCTTTATGTCTTAACAGCCAGCTATACGTCGAAATCGAAATTGCGTGGACAACATTCCATAGTTCTTAAAATTAAATAACATAAAAAATATAATAAGTATGACACTTAATCGAAGAAATTTTTTAACCACAAGTGGACTCGCAGCAACAGGAGTTGCAATGACAGGGTTAGCAAGTGCAATGAATATGCCCCGCTTTCAAAAGAACAAGGGACCACATGACGTTGTTATTGTTCAGGGGCACTATGATATTTGGGAATTCAATGACCGTTTAGCTCTTGAGAAGGAAGCCCAAAATTCGCCATTAAGAGATTTTCTCTTGCCTCGCTTGCTCGAAGGAGGCGTGGGTGTTGTTGTTATGCCTGCCGGTGGTGAAGCAGCACGGCATAGAATAATGAATGATCAATTACTGGCAGGATCCATGAGAAGTACTGACATGCTGCTTAGGGAAATTGAAAAAACCAATGGCAAGGCATCCGTTATATTAACCAAAAAAGATGTTCCTACTGCTCCTGATAAAAACCATGTAAAATTCTTTTTGGATTTTGAAGGGGCCAATCCACTGGAAAACGATGCTGAGCCCGGATTGCATAAGGATCAACGGCTGTCATTAGTTAGAAATTTTTTCAGGTTAGGTGTTAGAGGGATACAAATTACTCGGGATGGCCGCAATCAATTAGGGGATGGCTGGCTGGAGGGCGAAGGTGGAAAGCTGTCGAGATTTGGTGTGGAAGTGGTGGAAGAAATGAATCGATTGGGTATGTTGGTGGGCGTATCTCATGTATCTGAAAAGGCAACGTTTCATGCTGCAGAAATATCCAAGAAACCGATAGTAGCTTCACATTCTAATCCGCGGAAATTCACTAATACGCTAAGGGATCCAACAGACGAAGAAATAAAAGCCATTGCAAAAACAGGTGGACTTGTAGGCGTCAGATATTTAGGTGAAGGTGAAACTTCCTATAACACATTAGCGCAATGGGTTGATTATATGGTGAATTTGACAAGTATAGATCATGTTGGATTTGCCTGGCTGGGACATGATCTTGGGCATCCAAAAATGGGTTATGTACCAGGATTTTCAAAAGAAGCTCCTCCATCTGGTGAATACGAGAAAATGACAAAGTATGAACAGAATAGCCGGTTTATGGATACTCTTTATCAGCATAAATACAATGACGAGGCTGTAGCCAAAATCATGGGTGGCAATTGGCTAAGAGTTATTCGCGAGGTGTTGCCGGATTAATTCGAGCGGCGCGGAGAGTGAAGCAGATATCTCCTTTTCCCTGGATGCTCATCCAGCGCATATAATATATTTATTAATAAAACCGATAGATAAATCCTATTTCAATCCAATATTAAGGATAGCAAAATGCTATCCTTTTTTTATAAGGGTTGGTTCACCCGTTTCCCAATAACATGCCTATTTAATTTAATTGTGTCAGGAGTAACATCCCTGGCGCAGATTGCTTAGTCATAATTAAACCTTGTCCATGCCTGGCAAACTGGTGGAACCAAATTGTAGTATTATAATAAAGCGGAACAAATTTACCGGGCTATTTTTTAAGAATTCTGTGCAATTATCTCGCAGTGCTGAAGCCACACTTGCTGGCAATATATTCTATAGTGTATTCAGGATTGTTGAGCATGGTGTTGGCGTATTCTTTTCGCAGCAGCGTCAGGTATTCAAGAATAGTAGAACCGGTTCTTTCCTTAAAAACCCTGCTGAGGTTTCTGGAACTCATGCCAACTAAAGAGGCAAGTGTTTCCAAATCATTTTTCTCATGCAAATGGTCGATTAAATAATCCTGCACTTCATGAATTTGGGGGAGCTTACACCATCAAATTTTGATGTAAAGGCTTTACTTTAATTCCAACTATTTTATAATAATAGAATACAGGCTTTTTGATTATCGATAACCAGAAAAATTACCGGTAAAGTTAATTTAGCTTTTTAATGCCTTATAAATCAATTGACTGCTGAAATACTTGTAGCCTTGACAGGAATCGAACCTGTATCTGGAGCTTCGGAAACTCTTATACTATCCATTGTACGACAAGGCCATGATTTACTTCAGCAATCCTCCCACATTGCTGGTGAATATTTTCACCGCAATGGCGAGCAAAACTACACCAAAAAACTTTCGCACCGCAGTCAATCCCGCAGGTCCTAAAATTCTTGCAAGATAACTTAACGACCGAAGTACCACATACACAATCACCAGGTTGATGAGTATCGCAATGATCAATGGAATCTTATCGTAATTGGCCCTTAAAGAAATAATAGTGGTGAGCGTTCCCGAACCCGCAATCAGTGGAAAGGCTATCGGAACCACGGTGCCGGACCTTGGATCGGCATCGGGCTTAAAAAATTCAACACCCAGCACCATCTCTAAACCCAAAATGAAAATGACTATCGACCCACCTACCGCAAAAGATCTTACATCTACCCCGAATATCCTCAGTAGCTGCTGCCCTACAAACACAAACAGTATCATCAAAGCGCCGGAGATGATCGTCGCACGCATTTCACGAATGCCGCCCAAACGCTCCTTAAGACTGATCAGCAGCGGCACTGAACCAACAATATCGATCACTGCAAATAGCGTGAACGTGACCGTTAGTAGTTCGTCAAAGGTCCAGCTCATTTTTTTATTAAAGGTAGCAACCTTTTACAACGATACCCTTGCCCCGCCCGTAAAATTGAAGCCCCTGGTATTATATCCCAATACCTCAAAATAGTGCTGGTTCGTGACGTTCCGGAAGTCCGCAAACAATTTGAAACTTTTGCAAAGTTTATATTCCCCATAAACGTCTGCCGAATAGTAGGAGGCCAACGCCACAGGCGCCCCGCCATAAACGGGTTCGAGTCTTTTTGCGGCAACACGCACATTCGCTCCCGCATATAATTTACTGGTAAGGTTCACGCCAGCAGAAACATTAACCACATCATTCGGTATCCTGTAAACATTGTCAATCACAGTGTCCTTCAACACCGGCATCCCTGTTCCATCATATTTAGACTTTAAACGGCCATGTGTATGCGTGTAATTTGCCGACAGATTCCAGCGTGCTGTATTATATGCTAGCTCCAGTTCAATACCATTTGCTTTTTTCCTGCTCACGTTCCTGTACTGCGATGTAAAAAATGTGGGATCGGTGATCACATACTCAATTGCATCTTTTGTATTCCGATAAAAATAAACCGCCCTGGCATTAAAGTTTTTCGAAACGTACCATTGCGCACCAAACTCTGCATTAAATGATTCTTCCGGTTTCAGGTATTTGTTTCCGCTAAACGCATCAAACAACTGGTACAGCGTAGGCGTTTTAAATGCAGAATATAAATTGACAAACAACTTTACTTTATTGTCAATAAGAATATTGGGATTAATAGTGTACGAAAAATTATTACCGTACAGGGAGTGATGGTTCCATCTTCCACCCAATTCGATATTTAATCCGTTATTGGATTTCAAAACCACGGACGCATACGGACTAACCTGCGCCATATTCGCCAGGCTATCCGTAAGTATCATGGGGTTTGGTCCGAAAGCCGGAACAAAAAATGATGCCGACGACATTAAATTTTTCCGGTAATCCAGTCCCGCCAGCAATTCAATATGATCCCATTTCTTGTTGCCATATAATTCAGCAAAATGAGTAATGCCTTCGTAATTGATCCTTTGATAATCTACAAATGGTTGTTTGTATATTGAATCATCAAGATATAATCGCTTTATTTTATTATACCGGTAATTAAATTGTATCGCTCCATTTTTAATTTGGTAAGAAAGGCCCGCACCTCCCTGGATATTATCGGTTGTTACATTATAATCTTTCTGGTCTGCAAATGCACCCGCATCCACACCGGTTTTGTACCAACTGTACTGCCCGAAAATATTTGCCAGTAATTTATCCGTGATGGAATACTGCCATGTTCCGGTAACATTATGCTGGTTGTATTTATCCTTATCATAATCTCCTTTTCCGGTTGAATCGAACGCAGATGAAAAACCTTTAGATGTTTCAAACCCATAATCCAGCGACAACAATGACTGCTTGCTGTGTTGCCTGAACCCTATATTGGTTTTTATGGTGCCATAGCTTCCCGCTGATACACTTACATCCGGGTGCATTCCGGGGATGCTGCTTTTTCTCGTGATCACATTGATAACCCCAGCAACGGCATCGGAACCATAAAGTGTAGATTGACCACCTTTTAATATTTCAATTCTTTCCACCTGGTCAACGGAGAAAAAATTCAGATCGAAATAATTTGTTATCACTGATGGATCATTAACCGGAATGCCATTCACCAGTATCAATACGTTTCCCGCGGTACTGCCGCGAATACTCGCAGTCATGTTTGTGCCCTGGTTGCCGTTTGAACCGATTATAGTAGTACCAGAAACGGTATTTACGATTTCTGCAAGCGTTCTTCCTCCGCTTTTCTCCAGCTGCTCACGGTTAATAACAGTTAGTACTTTTCCGGTTTCGGATTGTTTTCTTGCATATTTATTTGCGGTGATCACTACCTCATCAAGAGAGGAAACATGAGTAGTGTCCTGCGCCACAGAATAAAGTGCGCAAAACAAAATAGAGAAAATCAGGAATGTTTTGGTCATGGTTTTGGTTTGAGCCGATAAATGAGAAGTACCCATTCATCGGCTCAGATTAAGAATTGTTGCAGAAATTACCAGTTGTATCTCATCGAAATGCCAACTGAATAGTTCCTTTCAGGCGAAGCATTATAATACCTTTTGCCAGCAGCATTGATATCATTGCCGAGACTATATTTTACATTGAATAAATTATCACCTGCTACAAAGAAGTTGCCATATATTTTATCGGAAAAAACTTTCCTGAAGCCGATTCTTGCATTCATTAAATTATAAGATGAAGCATACGCTGTGTTCACATCGTTCAATGGAATTGGATCGCTATAATAATAACTGCTGTTTACATAGAATCCCAACGTTGTGGTGATATCAATTCCCGCAGATAAATAATTTGGTGCGATGCTTGGTAATCTTTTTCCGGATAGGATCGAAGTGTCTGCAGCAATCTTTTCAAAATTCGCATAATGAAAATTACTATAGGTATATGACCCCCATATCTTGATATGGTTGATAAAAGTATTTGCCTGGTCGTACAACCTGTACGACACAAAACTTTCCACACCATTTTGTTTGGTATTGCCTGCATTTACGAAATAATCGCCGCCTGAAAAATCCCTCCGCGCAGCAATGGTGTTCGAAAGCCTTAAATAGAAAACGTTTAGGTCGAAGAATATTTTCCCCTTCAGTAAGTTGCCTTTCAAACCTCCCTCAAAGTTCCATCCATGTTCGGCCTGTAATGCTGTGCTGATGACACCGGTTGATGGTAACAGTTCAGCAGTAGTGGGCGGTGAAAACCCCCTCGATACACTTGCAAATAAGGAAACAAGTGGCGTAATTTTTTTCAGCACCGCAAAGCGTGGTGCCACTTCATTATTGAATTTTTTTGTTTGGTCCGATGAAGGAAAGGATATCCTGTTGAAGTCAACGGTCAGCAGATTCAGACTTGCACCTGCAGTGAATATCCATCCTTTTTCCAGCTCAAGTGTTGCCTGGCTGAAAAGGAAAAATTGTTTGTTCTGCACCTGGTCATCGGTTTGCAATGTATCGGGGTTGCCGCCTTTATTTTTATACACTTTTGAATTGGTGAATTCCTGTTGCAATTCAAC
>JBDTMM010000024.1:0-12996 GCA_039934275.1 Flavitalea sp.
GTGTTTGCAGATAATCATCATCCAAAAGCCACAGAAGCAAATACGGTTGTTGATTTACCCATTCAAAAGAATTTTGGTAAGTCTACCGCTTTTAATTTAGGACTGAATGCGAACCTTACCAATTACAGGAACGATGGAGCGGTAAAGAAAACAGACAACAATAATATTTTTATGATCTCGCCAACGGTGTTATTAAAAACACCCAATTTATACCTTCACGCAGGGATTATTCCTTCATGGGACAGGGGAGATTTTCACATGCTGCCAAATGCAATGGCCGATATAACTACAGATGATCAAAGGTTTACACTGCAACTGGGCTGGATAGGTTATTACGATAAGGGTTCGTACCGGCGCTTTGCTTCAATAAATCCATGGCTCGCACAGCCTGATTCGTTAAAGAACACAAGAGTGCAGGAAGGATATGTAGGATTTAAAGGTTCAGTTGGAAATCATCTTTCCTATTCTGCAAAAGTGGGTTACCAGCAGCATAAGAACCTGCCGTTATTTATTAATGATACCATCGATGGCAAAACCTTTAATATAGTATATGAAGGCAAGCTGAATATATTTCAAACACATGCAGAGGCTGAATACCGCATAGGAGAAAAGTTCAGCGCGAAAGGAATTGTGAACTGGAATATCTTTAAAATCCAGGACCAGGCAAAAGCATGGGGAATGGTGCCGATAGAAGTGAGTGCATCATTAAAAGCCGAAATATTGAAGGATCTTTTTTTACGTACTGAACTGTGGGCTTGGGATGGACCGAGATACAGGGGAAAATTTGGAGAGGCGCTAAAGAATCCTGCTGCATTTGATCTTAATGCCGGGGCAGAATTTAAAATAAATGCAAGCTTCAGCGTGTGGCTGCAGATGAATAATATATTCAACGATAAATACCAGCGCTGGAACCAGTACCAGGTGTTTGGATTCAATATCCTTGGTGGAATTGTGTATTCGTTCAACCAATAATAATTACCTTTCGGGCTACAGTATTCATGACCCAGTTTCTAAACACATATCTTTTAGAACACAAGAGCGTAAGCATTCCCGGGCTCGGGACCATTTACGTGGAGAGAGTACCTGCAAAGTCTGATTTTGTAAACAGGCAATTATTGCCCCCTGCATATCATTACCGCTTTGATAAATACTTTGACGCACCTGAGAAAGAATTCTTTACTTTTCTAGCATTGCGGAAAAATGTTCCGGAATACGAAGCAATGAAATTGTTTAACGAATGGGCAATGTCGTTGCGCAACAGCGTTAATAGCGATCACCTCACTTCGATTGAAGGCGTTGGAGGATTAAAGAGAGATGAATCTGGAGAAATTGTTTTTGACCCTTCGGTGGTGCCAAAAACTTTCGATGTTGCAGTGCCTGCAGAAAGAATCATACGAACGAATTCAAAACACATAATGCTTGTGGGCGACAGGGAAAGGACGAATGTAGAAATGAGTGATTACCTACATGGAGTGCAAAGGGAAAAGGGTGCCTGGTGGATCGTGGCGATTATTATCGTTGCTATTTCACTTTTAGCCATCTTTTTCCATTATTATAAAAACGGTTCCGACACACCATACGGCAGCCATCAAACCATCAACGTAAAATGATCCGCTACGGGCGCTGCCCTGTTTGCGATTCATCCGCAATTAGTAAGGCGCTGTCTGCAAAGGATAATACTGTTACTAATGAATCTTTTGAAATATGGCAGTGTGCGAATTGTTCACTTCGCTTTACTCAGGATGTTCCCAACGAAATTGAAATCGTTAGGTATTACCGCTCCGAAACCTATATCTCCCACAGCAATTCTTCCAAGGGCATCGTTAACAGTATTTATTTAATTGTTCGCAATTTCACATTAAGATCAAAGCGGAAATTCATAGAAAGAATTACGGGTTTAAAAAAAGGGACGATACTGGATGTAGGTGCAGGTACAGGGGCGTTTCTCAGTAATATGCAAAAAGGTGGCTGGTACGTAGAAGGAGTGGAGCCGGATGATAGCGCTATAAAAAAGGCGAGATTGCTCCATGGATTAATTTTAAAACCATCCGCCGCACTTTTTCAATTGTCACAAAAGGGATATGACGTCATCACTATGTGGCACGTATTGGAACATGTTCATTCATTACACCAATACATTGAACAATTAAAATTACTTTGCAAGGCCAGGGGCAAGATATTGATTGCAGTACCGAATTATACTTCCAATGACGGCGAACACTATTTATCGGATTGGGCGGCGTATGACGTACCACGACATTTGTATCATTTTTCTCCCGCGTCTATGCACGCGCTTATGCAAAAACACGGTTGTACCATACAACACATTTACCCGATGTGGCTAGATAGTTTTTATGTAAGTATGCTTAGCGAGAAGTATAAAAAAAGTTCTTTCCAATTATTCAGAGGATTCTGGAACGGCCTCCAATCCAATAGCAAAGCACTGCGCAACAACAGGCGTGCGAGCTCGCTTATTTATGAGATCACCATATAATATATTTAAAATCATACTTTGAAGGAAACTGTCCTTTTTTAAAAGGATCAAAGCTGAACATGGGTTTTAGACAGCTGATCAATTTCATTATTGTTATAGGAGATAACAATAATGAATAGGGCAATGACCGAAAAAAATGCTTGAAATGATTGCTATACATATCCGGTTTCTATTTTATTCCTTACAGGAATTTTTCCGCCCTGGGAATAAAATTCAGAAATGATTCCTGGTTAAGTTTATCAAGTTTGTAATAAAACGGACCTTTTTTTGAAGCTGATTTAGCTTGCCGGACATCTTAATAAATAAACCGATCGACAATAATGCCGTAAGAAGTGTAGGATATTGATTAGCATACAAACTCATAAAGACAGGTTATTCTACCAGAATCGTATATACAATAAAGATAGGACGATCAGTATTACCATGATCAATGTTATGCTTGATGGTGATAACCGGAACATTGTTTTATCGAGTTCGAATGCTTTTGAATTTATTTTTGGACCCCAAAGGCTCATAATAACCATGATGGATACAGTAAAGAAAAAGGAGAGTCCCATACAAATGAGAAACGGGATACGCCACACCCTGGTAGCAACGCCGGCGATCATTTCGGTGGTTTCATATGAAGTGTACAGAAAGGTTTGATGGCCGAACCATTCGGGTGCATAAACATTAAATAAAACGGATAGCACAAAGCCCGTAATAACCCCTGCGATAGCTGCCGCACCAGTTGTTCTTTTCCAGAACATACCAAGTATGAACATTGCAAAAACGCCAGGACTGATAAATCCCGTATATTTCTGTATGAAGGTAAAACCACCTTCGCCGCCAATACCAAGTGCGTCTTTCCAGGTCAAAGTAATGGCTATAATCATTGCTGCAACAACAGTGATTCTTCCCAGCCTCACCATCCTTTTTTCATCAGCGTTACTATTAAAATATTTTTTATGAATATCGAGCACATAAATGGTGGATATGCTGTTTACCTTTCCTGCAAGTGATGCAACGATAGCTGCGGTTAATGCCGCAATGGATAATCCTTTTAAGCCTGCAGGAAGAAAACCCAATATGGAGGAATAGGCGCCGTCTTTGCTGCCGCCAGCCAGTTGAGGCAGATGGCCATTTTTATACAATACATACGCTGCAATTCCCGGAAGCATTACGATCACCGGCATCATCAATTTAAGAAATGCTGCAAAAAGCAAACCGGTACGCGCCGTTTTTAAATTTGCGCCAAGTGCACGCTGGGTAATGTATTGATTGCATCCCCAGTAATTCAGGTTTACTATCCATTGCCCGGCAAAATACATAGCGATACCAGGCAGTACAAGGTATTTATCTACGTCTACTTGCGCAGCACCAGATTTTGGTGTTGGGATGATCATATGAAAATGTTCCGGAGCATTTTTCAATAGCACATTAAAACCTGCAAGCGCACTACTTCCCACACCAAATTTTTCGGCCACTATGGTTAAAGCAAAATAGGTTGTTGCGAGCCCTCCAATAATCAGTACGCCTACCTGTATTACATCTGTAAAACCGATCACCTTCATACCTCCAAGCGTAATGATCAATGCAAATACGGCCAGTGCCAGCATGATAGGATGCAAAAGTTGTCCTCCTACAAGACCATTTATGGCCACTGATCCCAGATATAAAATGGAGGTGAGATTTACAAATACATACAGGAACAACCAGAATATGGCCATGATCAGTGCCACGGTTTCATTATACCTTCTGGTGAGAAACCCCGGCATCGTATATATCTTATTCTTGAGGTATACTGGAATGAACCATATTGCAATAATCACCAGCGACAGTGCAGCGATCCATTCGTATGCGGAGACTGCGATACCCACAAAATATCCTTCGCCACTCATACCGATGAACTGTTCGGCAGAGATATTTGAAGCGATTAGCGATGCGCCAATTGCCCACCAGGTAAGTGATCCTTCCGCAAGGAAGAAGTCCTTGGTGTCGGTAATGAGTTTCTTCTTTTTTTGATAAATATAGTAACCGTAGGATGTTACTACAAGAAAGTAAAGAATAAAAACAGCATAATCTGCAAAAACCATGTTATTTTTCATATGCAAGCCGGTTGGTATCGTGAACCGGATTTCACGATGAGTGGGGGTAAGTTATTTATTTATCGGATAATACAGGTTGTTCCTTCGCAATTCATTTTAATATCTTTCATGGTGGTGCCCGTGCCGATGCATTGATCGCCAATATCATGTATTGCCAGAAAGTATTTGTAATCAGATAGTATCAAAAATATATTTATTACGAAAAGGCATACTATTTTACTTTGAATTATGTGGAGTGCCATTTCTTACTGAAAAAATATGAAGTAATGAGGGAAGGAGTGCATCCATACTTTCTTCTGCTCCCTTTTCCGAGCCCGGAAGTGCGAGTATGAGCATATTTTTCATATAACCCGACAGCCCCCGCGAAAGCATCGCGTAAGGGGTGCGATCCTGGCCGTATTTTCGTGCTGCTTCCATAATGCCCGGTACCATGCGGTTGATCAATGGCGTGAGGGCTTCGGGTGTAACATCCGTTGGACTAAGCCCGGTTCCCCCGGTAAAAATGGCCAACTCAAATCCTTCTTCATTCAGTTCCGTTGCTTTGTTGCGGATCAATTCTATATTGTCGGGTATAATAGAGTAGGCGCTCGTAATTACTTTATAGTGCATCAATTTTTCAATAATTGCCTTGCCCGCTGTGTCTTGTTTTGTTCCTGCAGAAACACTATCGGAACAAACTACTATTGCTACTTTTATATCCTTTTCTTCCGGGTAATTAAATTCCGATTTCCCGCCCGTTTTTGTAACCAGCCTGATGGTATTTATTTCCACCTGTTTATCAATAGGTTTGAGCATGTCGTACATGGTGAGTGCCACAATAGATGCGCCGTGCATGGCTTCTACCTCCACGCCGGTTTTGTATATGGTGTGCACCTCCACAAAAATATGTATGGAAAACTTTTCCAATTCATAAGTGATGGCAGCGTATTCAACAGGCAGCGGATGGCAATCGGGAATAACGTCACTCGTTTTTTTTATGGCCAGCAAACCTGCGGCCCTTGAAAATTCGAAAATGTCGCCCTTGGGAACACGGCGCGCGCGTATGGCAGACATGGTTTCGGGGTCGGAAACGGTTACCACTGCGGTAGCAATGGCCTTACGAAGTGAATGGTTCTTATGGGTAATGTTGACCATGCTATTTATTTATTTTCCATTGATGGCTATCGTCCGTGAATAATTCTTTTCCCCAAACGGGCAATTCTAACTTTAGTCTTTCCACAGTTTCTTCGCAGGCATCAATAGCCGCTTTGCGATGTGCAGAAGAGGTGAATACAAAAAGGCAAATTTCTCCCACCTCTACAATACCAAGACTATGGTAAATGTGCAGGCAGGTAAGTGGATATTTTTGAAAAATATACTCCCTGATAAGATGCATTTTCTCCAACGCCATTTCTTCATAAGCGGTATATTCAATTGCTGCTACTTTTTTTTCATTCAATATATCGGCTCTAACCTGCCCAAGAAAAATACTGTGGCCGCCGATGGAGGTTTTGCTTTGATGTTTTTGGATGCCGTCTGCAATAAATGCAGGTGATATTGCACCCCGGATAAATATGTTTTTTATTTTCTCTGACATATTTTATTATCCTCCTGAAAATGGTGGCAAAAGCGCCACGGTTGAAAAATCGTTCAGCTTTGTATTGGCATTGATGATGTCTTTTTCCACAGCAACAACATATGCAGCGCCTTTAAATACAGGATATTGTTGCTCAAGTACACCAATAAGTTCGTTCGTAGAAGAAATATTTTCCACCACCAGTTCTTTTGCATTCATCAATTCGGCAAGCTGCGCAAACAATAAAACTTTTATGGCCATTTGTTCCCTCTTCTAAGTAAGCAATAATTTACATGACGCCACTACCAATGCACATGCAAGAATATTCCTGAGTATGGACTGTTTAAATTTTGCTGCACCGAGCCAGGCTCCCACCAGTCCACCTGCAAAAGCAACGGCCACAAAGCCGACCATGTTTGGGGTAAAACTGATGCCGTGAATAAATTGTCCGCCAAGGCCCGCAACAGAATTTACAAAGATAAATATTGAGCTGATTGCAGCGGTTTGTTTCTGGTCCGTCCATCGCAGCAATAGCAACACTGGCGACAATATTATTCCGCCACCTATACCCATCATGCCCGATAAAAAACCTATGGAACCGCCTATTAATAATGAAAGCGCAATAGAATGCTCCTTTTTACTGTCCACTTCATCGTATTTGGCAAAAAAGAAACGGATGGCTGCAAATAATAATATCAGGCCCAGGATTTTTTTGTAAAGACTCTCTTCCAGTGAAATCATTCCGCCCACAAACGACAATGGGATTGAGGCTGCTGCAAGCGGTAGAAATGTTCTCCAAAGGAAAAAGCGCTGCCTGTAAAAGTGTATAAATGAAACCAGCGACACAAAAAGATTCAGCAGCAGTGCGGTCGGCTTCATAATGGCCGGACTAAAACTGAATATGGCCATTAGTGCAAGGTAACCACTTGCGCCGCCATGACCCACCGATGCGTACAACATTGCCACCAGGAACAATAAAATATAAAAAACAAGCAGCATATCCATGGTAAAACTTTATGGGATCAGGTGAATTTCAATGGCATCACCTTTATTAAAAACGGATTCATTTTCGGGCAACACAATCAGGCAGTTTGCGAGCGCAAAGGAACTCATTTTAAAAGATTCCTGAGCACCGGAAATAGTAACGGTACTATTATGCCTTACCCCTTTTAGAAAGTGAGTGAGGCCAGTTGATTTCTGCCACGACATTTCCAATATAGACGACTCGGTTTTCAGCAGATCTTTTTTGCCGGTTAATAGTCCTATTGCCGGCAAAACGTATTCATAAAAGCAGGTTAGTACCGATGAGGGATTGCCTGGCAAACCGAATACAGGTTTTTTATCTTTCATGCCAAAAAACAATGGTTTACCCGGCCGTTGCTTTACTTTATGGAACATCGTTTTAACACCACATTTTGTAACAGCAGGCAATACAAAATCATAATCCCCAACGCTTATTCCACCTGTCAATAATATCATATCCGAATTATTCATCGCATTGGAAAGGGCCGCAATTAAATGTTGGGGATCATCATCCGTATACGAAACTTCTATTTCGGTTATTCCTGCTCGTGAAAGTGCACCGCAGAGTGCAAACGAATTGGATTCGTACACCTGACCTTTTATTAATGCTTTGCCCGGTTTCGTCAGTTCCGATCCGGTTATGATCAAATGAATTTTGGGAGATGGTATAACGCTCACTTCATGCATGCCAACAGATGCAAGAAAACCTATGGCTCCGGGCGAAAGAAAACTTCCGGTAGTGAGTGCTGTGTCGCCACTGTTAATGTCCGATCCCTGCAAGCGTACATACGCGCCCTGCTGTACTTCTTCACCTTTAAATAAAATGTGCTTATTCTCTATCGCTACTTTTTCCTGGATAACGATGGTATCAGCGCCGTTCGGAATGGGCGCACCTGTAAATATTCTGATGGTTTCTCCGGGTTGTAGTGTTTGATTGCCGGCTTGTCCTGCGGCAATTTCACCCATAATCTTTAATGAATTATGTCTATCATTAAAGATTATGGCATATCCATCCATTCCCGATTGGTTGAATGCGGGAACATCACATTTAGCGATGCAATCGTCCGCAAGTACAGATCCTACAGCATCCATCAATGCCATCTTCTTTTTTGATAACGGGAAAATATTATCGGCGATGATCCTTTTGGCTTCGGTAACCGTAATCATATATTATCCTCCGATGCTGATCATGCTCCTGTTATGAATAGTCTCGGGCCTGATGGATTCAAACACATTCGAAAACTGCCCGCCCGTTTCTTTTGCCTTAACACCGATGGCATAGTGAATGATGGGTACAATGTTTTCCCCGTTTCTTAATGGTCCGAGCAGGTCGTACTCGTTCTGTGAAAACAGGCAGTTCTTTAATTTTCCGTCGGCGGTTAACCGCATTCTGTTGCAGGTGGAACAAAAAGGAGCCGTCATGGTACTGATGACTGAAAACGTTCCCGCATGTCCTGGGATAAAAAAGTTTTTTGCCGTATCATTCTTTGTGCCCTGCATTGGGGAAAAGGAATATTTAGCAGCTACCCGCTCCAGCAAATCGTTCAACGTAAATACTTTATTACTCGACCATTTATTTCCTTCAAAAGGCATGAATTCAATAAACCGCACATTCACCGGCACATCTTTTGTCCACTCCACAAAATCATTTATTTCATTGTCGTTAATTCCTTTCATCACCACCACATTTACTTTTATATGCAGTCCTTTTGAAAGGAACAATTCAATGTTTTCAAATACCTGGTCAAATCCATCACGGCGAGTGAGCATTTTAAATTTGGCGCTGTCGAGTGTATCGAGGCTCACATTTATGGTACTGATATTTGCTGCCTCAATTTCATCAATAAATTCGTGGAGCCTTGTTCCGTTGGTGGTCAGTGCGAGTTGAACGGGCAAGCCGGATAACAGTGCTATTATTTTCCCCGCATCTTTTCTTACCAATGGTTCCCCACCCGTTAACCGGATCTTGGTAACACCTTCTGCGACAAATATCTTTGCTATCGTTTCAATTTCTGTTGGCTGCATTAATTTGGATGCATGCGTAAACAGGTAATCTTCTTCGGGCATGCAGTAAAAGCAACGCAGGTTACAATTGTCTGTGAGTGATATTCTAAGGTAGTCGTGAATTCTGTTGTAGGTATCCTTTATCATCGTATCCTTCTTGATTTAAAGGTCGATCTTTTTTAGGAAATATAACGATCCTATTAATGGGCGATGGCCGATTTTATGCTGCGGTTTTTTTTGCCCTTCCTAGTCTTCTCCTCGATTGACGCGTCATGGAAGTGTCGTCACCAAGGATCATGCCCCACGGTTTTAGTTCATCCACCCTATCGAAAATGGCCTTCATGATGGCAATACCCGGTATGGACAAAAACATCCCAGAAACCCCGGCAAGCGCGCCGCCAATCAATACACCAATAATACTTACCAGCGCATTGATCTTTACTTTCGAACTTACCACATAGGGCATCAGGAAATTATTATCTATAAACTGCACAATCAGCAAAACCACTGCCACCCAAATCACATCTGATAAATTTTCTGAAGTGGTGAGTGTGATCAGCATACACGTAATTCCCGCAATCAGCATTCCTATATAGGGTATCATATTTAATATTGCCGCGAGCACTGCCAGAAAGATGGCATACTTGATTCCAATAAGCAAAAATCCTGTTGCATTGAGTATGGCAACAATTCCCATTTCCAGCATAAGCCCAACCATATAACTCTGGATGATGACCCTCGATTCGCTTAGCACTTCTTCCACTTTAATCTTATGCTTTGTAGAAAATACATCAATCAAAAATTTCCTGATCAAATTGCGGTAATACATGATCAAAAAAGTATAGATGGGCAGCAATACCACCACCACCAAGGCAGAGGCAAAACCAATAACTGTTGAACCAAGCATACCCGTACCAGAAGTTTTTATGTCCGCAGCCGCACTCTGTACCGCCTTGTCCTGGTCGCGGCGGCTGATATTAAAATGATTACGTACCCAATGCTGAACAGTAGTGATGTGATGATTAAGATTTTGTTTAATCGTTGGCAGGTCGTCCACAAACCCGGCAACCTGCATGGAAATAAAATAAACGACCCCCGATATGCATCCCACCGCTATTAAAATGCACAGCAGCATGGAAGGCACTTGTGGGAATCCTTTTTTAACGAGCCAGTTGTGCATAGGTAAAAGCAAAAACGCAAGCACAATGGCAAAACACAATGGCATTAATATATCCTGCCCTATATAAATAATTCCCGCAAGTATAACAATCGTGAGCAGGTTCAAACTAAACTTGGCATAAAAGGGCAGCCTTTCGTTGGATTCCATTCGCGTTTTATTTCAAATGTACCCGTATTCTCGTAAGTAAAAGAGATGATTTAATTTATTGTACATTGAATGATGCGACGAAGCGCAGGAATTTTATTATTCAGGAACCCGGGTAAACAAACAGAGTTCTTCCTTGTTCATCCCGGCGGCCCTTTATGGAAAAAAAAAGACCTCGGCGTATGGTCGATACCAAAGGGAGAATACGAGGAAGGCGAAGATCCGCTTGCTGCGGCTAAAAGGGAATTTGAGGAAGAGACCGGTTCAAAAATAAAGGGTGAGTGTATACAACTCACACCCGTTATGCAAAAATCAGGCAAACTGGTTTCGGCTTGGGCCGTGGAAGGTGATATCGATCCTTCCACGATAAAGTCGAACCTGTTCCCGTTTCAGTGGCCGCCAAAATCAGGAAAATATATCCAAATTTCTGAGGTAGATCGTGGGGAGTGGTACTCAGCAGCGGAAGCAAGGTTGAAGATCATCCCCGGTCAGGCAGCCCTCATTGAAGAATTCATCTCCATGAAGTAATTACCTGCCGCCCTTTACTCTGTTCTGTTCGTCGTTATAATGTTCTTTCTTTTGTGGCGTATTAAATTGTTTTCCGAATCTGTAAGTGAACGTTAGGTTAACCACCCTGGAATCGAACTTATTCTGGAAATGCACTTCGGTGTCTTTGAAATTGATATTTCCTTTTGGTGTTTGTGTGCGGAATATATCACGAGCGGATAATCTCAGTGACCCTTTAGATTTTAATACCTGTTTTGAAACTCCTGCTGATATTGCACACATTGGCTTAATTATCAATTGGCTCTCGATGCCTTTTGAATTGTACCAACCGCTTAATTCTGCGCTCCATCCCTTATTAAATGTAAACTGGTTATTTATGTTGACTGAAAATTGTCCTGCGCTTGCATCAAAATCTTCGTTGTCGAGCCTTCCCCTGAGGTGTTTGTAATTGTAGTTGCCATATACATTTGTGCTCAACCATTTTATAAAATTGAGTTGTGCACTCACGGCAACACCTGCATTGTCGGAACTTCCAAGATTTGTGTTGGTGATTACAGTAGCATATTCGCCCTCCTGGTCGAATTGTTCGGTGAACATCTGTTTAGTATGGCTGTAATTTAGGGTGGTGGTAAAAATGCCCTTGAACATATGCGACAATTCCACATTATTGGTGTACTGTGGTTTGAGGTATGGATTTCCTCTGCCATAAGTATAACGGTCTATGAAGAAAAGAAACGGATTAAGGTCTTCATATCTTGGACGCTCAATACGACGGCCTATTGAAAATCCGAATGTATTATTCTTGTTAGCATTATAGGAAAGATAGCCAGTAGGGAAAATGCCGTTATAGGTTTTTGAGAAAGATGAATCTGAACGTGTAGGATTGCCATGCTGCAACCCCGTGTAGTTTGTATTTTCAAACCTTAAACCCGTTTGGATGGTAAACTTTTTTGAAAGAGGCGTGCTGAAATTTACATATGCCGCGTTCACATTTTCCCTGTACCGGAAAAAATTAGTTTTTGTATAATCGGGCTGCTGTTCATTTTCTATAAGATTGTAATATTTCGCCTTGCTATCGGTGATCACATAACTCGATTTCCATCCCGCTTCTATCTTTGCCTGTTTCTTCAGCGGATGCGTGTAGTCGGCCTTAGCAGAATAAATATTTATTTTCATTGGTAAATCACCAATAAGATTGTCTTCACCTTGTTTAATCATTGCGGGTGTAAGGGAAGTATTTGTAAAATTCTGAAAGTTGGTTACATCATACGCAATGACATCCACATCTACACTTAATTCACGTCCGGCAGTGTCGTAATAGTGGCGCATATTCAAATTAACAACTCCATTCTTCCACCTGTCTTTTTGATTAGAGGTAGAGATAACAATAGAATCGATATGGAGAGCTGCATTTTTTAAATAACTTGTATTGTTACCCATCATTTTGCCGGGGTTGTAAAAGCCAGTGAACACTACACCAAGGGTTGTTTTTTTATTTACATAATAATCCATTCCAATTTTCGCGTTATTGTATGAATTGGTATTTTTCATAATAGATAACTGCTCGAAAACGGCGCGGGTATTATCATTTTCCGTTTTAAACCTGCGATAGATACTTAGTTCCTGGAAATATTTATTACTTCCGAGGCTGAAGTTCGAAAATAAATTCACTTTACCGTTACGATAATTGAGTGATAGGGATTGGTCGGACTTGTAATATTTTCCCTGGCCATAACCGAGAGATACACTTCCGTTCAATCCTTTTAATTTATTCTTCTTGGTTTTTATATTGATGATGCCCGAATTTCCGGCAGCATCATATTTTGCGGGAGGGTTCGTCATTATTTCAATCTGTTCCAGTTGTAAGGATGACATTCCTTTCAGAAAACTCGCGAGTTCCTTTCCACTCAAATAGGTTGGGCGACCATCTATTAATACCATAACGCCCTGCTTTCCTTTTAAATTGATGTTGCCATCTTTATCTACACTAATTCCGGGCGTT
>JBDTMM010000025.1:0-12512 GCA_039934275.1 Flavitalea sp.
AAAACCGGGGGAGGATCCTGAAATAAATATTGCTCTCGAACTGCCCACTCTGTTATCGCCGGAGGCACTACATCAGAAAAATGAGTTTTATAAGATTACTTTCAGCGACAGCGGTATTGGCTTCGATGATCAATTCAGCGAGTCTATTTTTAAAGTATTCACTCGTTTGCACACCTCCAGCGAGTATAGCGGCTCCGGCGTGGGACTTGCACTATGCAGGAAAATCATGTCGAACCATGGGGGGTATATTACCGCCGAAGGAAACCCAGGCGTTGGGGCAACCTTCAATTTATATTTTCAGAAGATACAAATTTCCGAAACCGATCTTTAACTCGCGTTCGGCATTGATTTGTCATTCCTAGGGGTACTCACTTCGTCTTCATCTTTCTTTTCATCCTCATTCTGTACATGATCTACGGTAACTGAGGTTCCGCTTTCATTCAAAATAAATCCTTCCTTATTATCATCCGTCAATCCCTTTTTCGCTTTACTCATACAATTAATTTTTAGTTAAACAGCCTGCAATTCCTGCGCCATCAATTTAAAATCAGTTTTAAAGATTTTCTTTACGAAAGATAAAAGTAATATAGAAATGCGCATGAAAATGTTATTGATGCTTTTGGTGTTGCTGTATTTTACCAAAGGGTATTCACAGATTTCCATTTCCAGGGGAATACCTGAGGACACAACAACCTTGTGTTCCACACACATCATACATCCAATGATGGTTCTAAAAAGGAATAAGACATTGGCGGTCCAGTCCTTCATTATTCCCACAGTATTCATTGGTTATGGGTTTGCTGCACTTCACAACCACAATCTTCTAAGCTTAAACCACAGTACGTCTGGCGAGATACGGGAAGATAATCCTCATTTTTTAACCGGCGCCGACACCTACATGCAATTTACTCCTGGTGTAGCTGTGTATGCATTAAACCTGATTGGCATTCACGGGAAAAATAATTTTAGAGACAGAACGATGATATATGCGTTATCGAATATTATCTCCACGGCAATTGTTTTTCCTCTTAAAAAAATAACCCATGAAGAACGACCCGACCATTCCAATTTTAATTCTTTTCCTTCAGGGCACACTGCTACAGCGTTTGCAGCCGCTGAATTTTTGCGCCAGGAATATAAAGGTGTATCGGCGTGGTATGGCATTGCAGGGTACGCTGTGGCAGCAGCAACAGGAATATTAAGAATGTACAATAATAAGCATTGGCTAAGCGATGTGGTTGCAGGCGCAGGGGTGGGGATCATGTCTACTAAACTTGCATATATTATTTACCCGGCTATTCAGAAAAAATTATTTAAAATCATCCCCGGTAATGCTATTATTATGCCTTACTATCAAAATGGCGGCGGAGGATTAGCATGCGTGTACCATTTTCATAATTAATCTTATACCACATTTTGCATGTGTACTAATCCTATTAACATCATTTTCCTTACTGGTTTTTCCCTACTGTGTTCTAGTGTTACCTTTTCGCAACCCGAATATGACAAGCCAAAAACGTTCGATTTTATAACGCATATTCCAAAAGATGCATTGCAAATAGCTAAGTCGCCATTTTCAAAAAATGCACTTGAACCATTATTGGTTGTGGCCGGTACCACCACAATATTACTTTTTACAGACCAATCGATTTCCAATAATATCCAGGATATTTCCGAAGACGCCCATTTCCGTTCGAACGAAAATTATAAAAATGTTCTTTCACTTCGAATGAGAAAAAAAGAGATCAGTATTATTAAGGCCCCGCTAAATTTAAATACTGCGATCTATCAGTTTGGACAGGGGTTTCCAAGTCTGTTAATAGGTGCAGGACTATTTACAATGGGTAAAATCCATAATGATTACAGAGCTTTAAATACTGCGAGCCAATTAGCGGAAACTTTTATCATCATGGGCGCGGGAACGCAACTTTTAAAAAGAATAACCGGTAGGCAAAGTCCAAGCGACGCCACACGGACTGGTGGAGCCTGGCATTTTTTGCCATCGTTTAAATCCTTTCAGCAATACACTCCGAAATATGATGCATTTCCATCCGGCCACCTGGCCACTATCGTTAGTACGGTTACGGTACTGGCCGATAATTATCCCGAAAATCGCTGGATAAAACCTGTAGGATACTCTATGACAGGGCTGCTTGGATTGGCTATGATCAATAACAAAGTTCATTGGACCAGCGATTACCCACTTGCATTTGCGCTGGGTTATCTATGCGCAAAACAGGTGGTTAAAAACAACAGGAGAAATAGTAAAGAAACAATTACAAAAAAAGAAAATAAAGAATTTAATGTATCCCTCTCCTATTTCAATAGAACATTTCTCCCAACTGTAGTGTATCATTTTTAAATGATAATTCTGCAGAAAACCTGATTGTTTTTTTAAATTAAAATTTATCCTGAGTAAAGGCTAAAAAATTACCTTCGGGCAAATTCACACTGGCAATTCTCCTTTAAAAGGAATATCGGATTTATTTACCCTGTAAAATCACGCTGCCTTTCTTCACGGTAAACGATGCAACGATCATCACGGAAAATTTTCTTGGCAAACGAAACACGCCCGATATCGACCGGGTATGAATTCCTTTGTCGCCCAGCACCTGTAAAAACAGATCAGAAGCTCCATTGGCCACTGTTGGTCCATCATCCCAGTCTTCCGTGCACTGGTACATAATGTCCACATGGTTTAGCCCGATAAGATCTTCTTCCTTCACGTAACGGTTCACTTGTTTTAAAACATTCAGCGCGCAGAGACGCGCAGCTTTAATCCCATCTTCGGTGGTAATATCTTTCCCCAAAGTACCGCGATAGAGAAATTGTTGTTGATCGATGGGGGATTGAATGGCAACGGTGGCAATATTGTCGCGGATATTAAGCGCCACGTACGAGCCGCCCGGGGCGGGCACGTCGTTTACATCGGTTCCCGCGTCAAGTAGCTTTTGCAGTAATGACATGCGGCAAATTTAATCAATAAAGAACATGTGTGGATTGCCAATTAATATCCCTCTGTTAAACCTTGTTCTTTTGGTAATGTGAGCAACTAAAATAAAGTAACATAGCGCTTTCATGTGTTCATAGTCTTTTAATTGCTGTAACCTCTTTAAGTTATTCTATGTCCAGTTTATATTTAGTTAATAACCCGGGTAGACCGTCTAGAGAAAGTTTGGCCTGGGTTATTTTGTTTGCTTCCGGGTCGATGGAATAGTTAATGGATATCCGGAGGTTTGCCTTTTCCAAAATGGTGTGTTCAAAGGAGGCGTCTTTAAAATCGCATTGGTCAAAGCGGCATTGTTCATATTCACCTTTTAGCAGGTGTTGTTTTGAGTAATTGATTTTTTCAAATGCTTTTTTAAATACGTATTCATTTTCCATGGGATGCTAAATTAAATATTACCTCCAGTTTAAAATGCACCGAATATAAAGTTCATTTTGTGATTGTATTGGGGTAATGAATTGATTAGCCTTTGTGAGTGGTTATATTAGGTGTGTCACCAATGTCCTCGTTCTCCCGCTTTTAGCGGGACACGTTTCCCCTCCTTTGATCACCATGGAAGTTTAAATCCAAAAGGTGGGGGATCGATATCAATCATCAACCATGTTGCATTTGCAGAAATAATAATTAACCGGCAATCTCAATCCATGTTGGTGCATGATCGCTGGTTTTCTCCCATCCTCTCACCTGACGGTCTACACCCCCAGTTTTCAATCGTTTTTCAATAGCAGGACTAACTAGGAAATGGTCAATACGCAAACCGGCATCCCTTCCATAAGCATTTCGGAAATAATCCCAAAACGTATAAATAGTTTCATTGGGATGAAGTTTGCGGATAGCGTCTGTCCACCCCTGGTCAACAACCCTCTTATATGCAGCACGAATCTCGGGGCGAAACAGGGCGTCGTTCACCCAACGCTCGGGCTTATAAACATCCATTTCGGCTGGCATCACGTTGTAATCGCCGGCAAGCACCACGGGAACTTCCATTTCGAGCAACTGCGCAGCATGAGCAGTGAATCTGTTGAACCATTGGAGTTTATAATCGAACTTTGGTCCTGGTGCGGGATTGCCGTTAGGCAGATAAAGACAACCGACAATGATCCCTTTTATTTTCGCTTCGATATAACGGCTATGGACATCCTCAGTATCGCCGGGCAGCACACGTCTTAATTCTTCAGGTTCGCCGATGCGTGAAAGGATGGCCACACCATTCCAGCTTTTTTGTCCGTGCCAGATGGCATCATAACCTGCATCCTTTACAGCCGCTTCTGGGAACTTTTCCTGTGGCGCCTTTAGCTCCTGAAGACAAACAATATCGGGTTCCGATTCCTTAAGCCAGCGAAGCAAAACCGGTAAATGGCCGTTCACTCCATTTACGTTGTAGGTTGCTATTTTCATGGTTAACCTGTAAAGTTTGATTAATGCTGAAAAGTTATAAAAATCGAGCCCGATTCGGGTATTTTTTTCTTTGATACCTACCCCGCTCCGTTTTTTAGTTGTCTTTAATGAAAATGAACCATTCCCTGCAGGAAATGATAAAGGTGTGGAGGAAAGTATTAAACAATAGCTGGAACTTGAATTCCTTAAAAAGCATGCGAAATAATTGTAAAAAATCATAGGCCACTAACAGACCGCTGTACTTAGGTTTTTTTATTGGAAATTTGGATTAACAACAATGCAAGAGGCTGGATGTCTATCCGGCCTTTTATTATTTAATAGTAAATACGGGAAAATTATCTGAAATACCGGGATAATACGGTTGTGTGGAAGGAATATGTATATGATTACGAGTCATATCCTACAGCTTTTAGCAGTAATGGCCCTTCGAGGAAAATTGTCGATGATTGGGGTTTTACTAAGCTGGCATCAACGGGTATCGGTGTGACATATTCGCTGGAGTAGGTAACTGGATGCTGCTTTTGGGCTGGATGTGTGTGTACACAGCCGGTAGTATTAATTATTATAAATGTATTTGAATTATTGGATAATTATGAACGAACGTTTCGTTTAATTATAAAACAGATCGAAGAAATAGATTTACTGAAATACTTAAATAGATAAGATAAAAAATTAAACTTTTAACGCTTTAAGAAAAACAATATAGTTGTCAAATAGTTTATTATTAAGATAATAACGTACATTTCTTCCCTCTTTATCTGAGGTCATAAGGTTGCAATCGAGGAGTATTTTCAGGTGATAGGCTATGGATGGCTGTGCGAGGTTGATAGAATTATTCAGATCTGAACAATACAAACAATCCTTACTTTTCTTTATCTCTTTAAGTATGCATAATCTGTTACGATCGGCCAGCGCCTTCGATATCTTTTCTGCTTTTTTCACATCCATATCACTATTTTCAAATGCGAAAATAATAATTTATCTATTGAAGAATATCTATTTATCGATAACCATAACTTTTCCATATGTGGCCCCCCAAAATGGCAAAATGAGATCAGTTTTTGGCAGGGTATGGCTCATTTATTGCCTGTAATACATAAACAATGTGTATGGGTGCAACATTAAAAGATAAGGTGATCGTGATCACAGGAGCTTCCAGTGGTGCGGGCCGGGCAATCTCAAATGCACTTGCCAAGGAGGGAGCATCACTCGTGCTGGCTGCAAGAAGTGAAGAAGCGCTGCAGGAAGTGGCTTTGGAGTGTAGGGAACTTGGCGGGGGACAAACACTTGTGGTGCCTACTGATACACGGAGTGCGGCCTCCATGGAGGGGCTTGCCCGGCGGTCGTTAACTCTCAATGGCCGCTTGTTCGCGTGGATAAACAATGCCGGTGTAATGGTAGTGGGTTCGCTGGAACAGGTACCAGCCAATATCGCGGAAGAAGTGATACGCACCAACCTGATCGGCTACATCAATGGGGCCAAAGCCTCCTTGCCAATATTTAAAAAACAGGACCAGGGAATTCTCATCAATAATATTTCCGTGGGAGGATGGCTTCCTACCCCATATGCCACTGCCTATTCCGCAAGCAAATTTGGTGTGCGCGGATTTTCAGAGGCATTAAAGGGTGAACTTAAATCCTTTCCCAATATCAATGTTGTGGATCTGTACCCTGGATTTTTGGATACTCCGGGTTTGCAACATGCAGGAAATTATACCGGTAAAGTAATAAAGCCCGCAGCAACGCTTGGTGATCCGCGTAGTGTAGCCGATGCAGTGGTGAAATTACTCATTGATCCAAAGTCGAGGAAAACAATAGGTTTTCCATCTGCAGCTCTAAGATTAAGTTACGCACTATTACCGGCATTAACGCGCAATACTACTGGCAGGATGATCAGTAAATATTTAAACCATGCAGATCCCACCGCTCCAACCCAGGGAAATATTATGGAACCGGTTGCCTATGGAACAAGCATTGATGGAGGCTGGAGAAAACCAATGAGCACACCAGTAAAAATCGCGGCCTCCGCATTATTCGTTACGGTAGGATTGACTGCATTCTTTCTCACATCTAACTTTAAAAAAACAGTTGATATCAAATAATTAACACAAGGCACACTCTTTTTCGTTCCTATATCATATCGTCAATGTGAAAATTGAAAATATGAACTATATACTTCTCTTTAAGCTCATAATTAGGGTCTCTTTAAATATCTATACACATAAGGGGGGTGGCAATATTGTTACCTGTTTGCATATACCTGCTCATCACCATTGCCACTATCGGTAACTTAACGTATGAGGCAGCAGATGGGGATCCCCCAAGAATTTTAAGGATTTTAATGAGCCACTAATAGCATCCTCTCCTTCCATTCCAAAACGAATGAAAAGTCATACCTTAGAAAAAAAAGCGTATGACAATCCAGGAAAATGTGTGGCCGTCTGGGAATGATGAAAAGGATAAAAAAACGAATGTGGAAGCAGAAGAAGGTTCTCAGTCTGATCCTCAGCTAACAGAATTGGATGGTTTGAAAAAAGGGGGCATTGAGCCGCATGTTCATCCGGACGACCTTGCCAAAGACAATAAAGGAAAAAAGGACAACTAATGCAATACTTTAAATACTGAATATACTTTGCTCCCATTCCATTTGGCATTCACAACGATTGAGTCCGGGGAAAAAGATTTCAACCTGTATTTGAGGTACAGATAGTCGTGACCCACAAAATTAAAAGCCACTCCATCAATATCGGGTGTTACCGTGTACCGTAATTTTAATATTGCATTGGTGTTTCCTTCGATCCTTATAGAATCCTGTGCAATATCTACTTCATTGTTGGCAAGGAAGGTATAGGTGTCATCAGGTATCCAGGCACTCACATAAGGCCAGAGTTGGGTTTCACTTTTAACCACCTGGTCGGTATCGATATAATCGATAGGAACTTCAGAATAATATTTTTCCAGGGAAAGTTTTTTATTCTGAAGATATTCCATGAAAGCGATAGCTTTTGCCCTGTCTTCGGGTTTGATTGGATCTACTGCTTCCGACTTTTTTTTACATGAAAATACAACCAGGATAAGGGCCGAGATTAGAAGAAATCGCATGGGTTTAGTTTAGTTACCGGGTAAAATACAAAACGAATCTGAGCTTTGCAATCCACCCTGGCAACATCGATCTGTAACCAGTATCGTATAAGTTAATAGTGGTTCTGAGGTTACAGTAGAAGCGGAAAAGGTGGTAACAAGCCTTCAAACGAGTTTTTACTTCCCAATAGCCAGAGATCACGAGGTCGTAGTCAATTTCCTGGGGGAGTTGCTTCTCTCCTTAGCTCCTTAAGATAGGGGTAACGGGGTGGATTTAACCGTAGCGACTCTTAAAAAGGAGGTGATCCGGGAAACTGTACATCCACTTGCAGGCCGTTCAATCGACCGATTCACATACATTTTTTTGCTTTGACCGCTTAAAAAGATATACAACTGCTTCTGATATTAGCAACCCTTTAAAATGGCAGAATGCGCGATTGTGCTATTTCGCTTCGGGATCGGAATCCATCTGTTCACCAATAGACTTTTCTTCATCAACTATTATTTCTCCTTCTGAACGTGGAATTTCATTTCGGTTCTCGGGCAACAGGTTTTTCTCGAAATTAAAGTAGGCTTCTTCGTGTCCCTTTTTTGGAGAACCATCGGGATTTGCAAATGGATTATTCTTTGAAATATTTGACATGCCACAAAGGTAATTCGAACTGAAATATGCAGAGACGCAATATTTAAATTATAATAAGATTGTCGTTTAGTAGTTTTCTCATTTAAAACTATTCAACTGCTCCAGCACTACATATCCTTCATTCGTTTTCAGTTCATCCGGAACACTTTCATGTTTACTATTATATGCACTCACCATCCATTTTGCCACCGCACTATTGGGGTGTTTCGCCAAAACATCATTTAATAATTCCTTAGCCACCTCATCCTTACCGGTTATTTTAAGCGCCAACGCCGTGACCATGTGATTAACAGTAGGGCGGCCAACCACCTTGATCTTAGGAGTATATGCAATGATTTTATCAAGCATCTGTTGTTCGCCTGTTTTATCGTTCATTTTTCCAAGGAACTTATATGCCATCCAGTTCTCGAGTCTTTCATCAATGTCCTCTTCATAAGGTTTTCCGGAACCCAGTCTTTCGGGCCATTTCCTGGCTTCATCAATATGTTGCAATCCCTTTTTAAGATGGTTCTTTTTCATGTCGGCAATGGCCATCATCAGCTTTACCTCATGGTATAATTGTCTGCCGGCAGTAGATCCTTCATTAGGAAGAATACTAATAGTGTTTAATAATTTCTCTGCTGTGGCATATTGCCTGTTCAATACCAGTACATTTATGTAAGACATGCCAAGAATATAATTGTCGGGATATTTTTTATATTCCTGGGCGGCAATGGTCAGCGCTTTTTCATTCTGGTTAAGCGCAGTATAATAATTGATCAATGACCTTCCGTATCTCCATTGTTTGCCATCAATGGTGTGCGCCTTTTGGATATCTTTTAATACCTTTCCAGAATCCCCGACATCATACAGTTTTGCCCTTGCAGCGTAGAAGGGTGCAAACACCGGCTGCTCGCCGCACTGATCAAAAAGCTTACGTGCGGCTGTTTTATTATTTGCACCCCATTGAATTAAGGCAAGATGATATTTCAATAACCAATTGTCATTTTTCAAAATCAATTGCTGCAATACATCTGCGGTTTCGGGACGGAAAGGAAAAATTAAATTGGGATCGACAGACTTAATGTCAAGCATTTTTCCCGTAAGGAACGATTGCCAGTACATGACTTCAATATCTGGTGCCGATAGATCGAGCACTTTTGCTGCGGTTGCTTTCTGCCCTGAATTGTAATACCAAATCGCTAATTCAAGATACGTTTGCGCGGGCATTTCGTTTCGGATGTTATCAGTAAATTGTTTTTTATTTACTTCTGAACTGTCCCACAGATATTTTTCAAAATGGCTGAAATGATTTAATGGATCAATACTGGATAGTGTATCAAGAATAGCGGCAGCGGCTGTTTTATTATTCTGCAGGCGATAAATAACTGCAAGCAGCTGGTAAGCATCAATAGCGTATTTATTGTAATCAAGGCTCTTGAACGCATAATGAATTGCGCGGTCCATGTCATTCTCATTAAGAGAAATCGACGCCAGTTTCGCAAAGCTTGCGCTGCGGTATTCCAATCCTTCGCTTGCAATGCTGTAACCATCCTTCGCGTCTGCGATGTTGCCGGCCCTTTCATTTATAAGACCATAATAATAATTTGCTTCAGGGTCGTAGGTGTCAACAGACAAGGCTTTTTTTGCATACTCAAGCGCTTCTATGTATTGCATATGTCTGAATAAAACCATCGACAGATCTGATAGTGCGGGAAGATAATTTGGGTCTGATTTTAGCGCGGCTCTTAATTTTTCTTCTGCGGGTACATACATTCTTTGTTTGATCAATTCTTTCCCCTGCACATATAGTCCCTGCACAGAATTCCAATCGAAATTTTCAGGTGTGGCCACCGGCCTTGAAATAACATTTGCCGATGGTGAAGATTCGTACACGAGTTTATCCTTTCCTAAACGTACCACTATGTTTTCTGTATCCGATGCAATATTTATAGAGTCGGCAAAAAGTTGCATGGGTTTTAGAACCACGATTTTGGAATAAATCAATTTGTCGCCGCTGGTGATGATCAAGTTATCATGAATATCCTGTATAGCCGAAAAGTATATTTTTATGCGCTCCTTGTCTCTCTTAATATTTAATGCGCCATAATTGGTGGCCGATACAAATCCTTTCGTTTTAACTACCGGGAACCAGAATTCTTTCCAGGTATCAGCAGCATTCGGTAAAAAACCGCGATTCTTAAAAGGAGAAAAGGTACTGTTCTCTGCCGGCTGATTAAATAGTCTTCCACTCTGTATTTCTACATATTGACCATCAGTATCTGATAATAATTTTTCCCATATCATTCCCTGCGGGGACAATCCCCATATCCAGATTTTCTTTCCGGGTTTATCGTCGTAATTGGAATAACGCGCCATTCCAAAATCTTCATCGTGGTAATATCCCCCGAAAAAATCGGTGCGCTTACCAAATACATGATATGATTTGTATTCTCCGAAATTATTATTGTTGTAGTACGAAAGGTCTCTTCCATTTTTATCCATTGGCCAGTCTGCATACTCACCTTCATGTCCAATATATTTTGTGCCGGGATATACAAACTGTAAATTTCCTTTCGCTTGCAAAGCCGCATTCATCCAGGTATAATAGGGTTGTTCAAGCGACGATGAATTATACCAGAATGAAGAAGTGGTGAAATAAGCTTTGTCTTTTCCGAGGTTTATATCGATCCTCCAGGAGGTTCTTGTTAAAAGGTCGAGCACCCCGATCACGCAGCTTACACTGCCGTCTGCTTTTTTGAGAATGGTATAATCTACGGGTGTTGCACAGTTTGGTGTATGGCCAACAATTCCATAGTTCGCTTCTATACCACCACTTGTCCACGGACCCCGCATGGCCACGTCTCTGAATTTTACTACGTGATTAAAATAGATAAATGATTTGCCTGTTTTCTTTTCAATGGCCGACCATATCTTTCCGCCTATTTCTGGAAGAATCATCACTTTTAAATAGTCGTTCTCCAACTCCACTACTTTCCATTCTTTTTTTATGGGTTGGTTAGTGTACCCGTCAAACCTGTAATAAGGATATATTTTACCAAATTCAGGAACGGGATCGGGATCGGAAAACGGATAGGTAGTAAAAGCTTTTGCGTATTCACGAACTGTTGAAGGTTGTTGTGTAAAGGATACCACCCTCCCGAAGAGCAGACCGATCAAAAATAAAAATGATTTCATGTGCTGATTAAGTTATTCCGGAATTTATTTTTGCAAGTCATACTCTTTTGTCTTTGAGTCGTTAAGTCCGAATATAAGCTGTGTCTTTTGACCCTTGTTTACTATTTCGAGTGCGCGCACTTCTCCCCTAACATTCAAACCAGTCTGCGGTTGCGTGGCGTATTTAAAATTACCCTTACCATCACCGAGTAATACCATACCGTGATTTGCATCGTAACGGCTGAACCTGATCCTGGTCCAGATATTATTTCCTGCAAGCACCAGGTCTTTATTACCATCACCATTTACATCTGTTGCAACGGCTGCATATACAGGTGCATACTGCGCTTCTTGTGGCAAAGTCTTTAATGCAAACCCGGCTGCGCCATTATTCTGAAGGAAAACCGTGGTAAGTAAATTTGCTTTTAATATACCTGCGCCATCCAGTTGTTCTTTTGTAAGCAGATCATTAATCGTTGCAGTGGAATAACTGCTATACTTCAAAAAATTCTTTTTAAGAAATGGCAATTGATCCATTAGATCATCACGCGAAACCGCAGGATACGATACATCTCCAAAATAATAACAGAACAATGGATCGATGGATCCATTGCCATCAAAATCTTTATAGTACATATTCAGTGGACGAGCTTCGCTTGCATGAAATTGACCATTGTTTCCAAGGTTACCTATTATCAGGTCTTTGTCGCCGTCACCATCCATGTCTTCAGCAAGAATGGTGTTCCACCATCCGTTTGAAGCAAATTTGATATAGGTAGAAGAGGCATCTGTCAATTTGCCCTTCTGATTAATAAACACTTTAACGGGCATCCATTCACCCACTATAACCAGGTCTGGTTGTTTGTCCTCATTCAGATCCATCCACACAGCATCGGTTACCATTCCTATCTTTTGTATCTCAGTCGAAACCTTAGACGTTTCGTCGGAGAAATTACCTTTACCATCATTGAATAATACGCGGCTGTCCGGCGTTTCCGGATATCGTCCCGGAACAACTCTTGCCCCCACAAAAAGATCCATATCACCGTCGCCATCGATATCTGCGGCCTTTACTGTGCCTGTGCCGGATAATTTATCAGGGAAAGATTTATCTTTTTTGGTGAAGTTTCCTTTGCCATCATTAATGTATAACCTGTCCTGTAACGCAGGATCGTTTTCAGCCACCTCATAACCACCACTCCCAACGTACAGATCGATTTTACCATC
>JBDTMM010000026.1:0-11844 GCA_039934275.1 Flavitalea sp.
CACGCAACTTGATCAAAATATAAATAATTTAAAAAGCGCCAATCCCGGATTTTCCGCCCTAAATGGCGCAAATAATGTTGCCTACGATGGTTGGAACAAATATGGTGACGATGCCCTCGCAGGGAGCAACCTCGTTTCTATTTCAGGATTGAATATCGATGGAAAGGCTGCGCAAACATTACGTGTTGCCCGCACAGGTTATAATGAAATTGATCTGGTTAGCCCTAAAGTCACTAACATCAAAGCCGACCTGGGCCTTCACTATAAAATAAGCACCAATGCGGAATTGTCTTACTCATACCGCGCAGGCCAGATGAGTGGTGTGTTCCAGAGAGGAAACAAAATCCGTTTGGATAATGTGATTGTACAAAATCACAGTCTTGAAATAAAAGGAAACAATTATGTTGTACGTGCTTATGTTTCCCTTGAAAATACGGGCGACTCTTACAATGTAAAGCCACTTGCGGACAACCTGGATCTGTACAGTGGCGGTGCAACCGATACAAAAAATCCAACCAGTTGGGGCACTAAATTTAAAACCGCAATAAATTCTTATGCAGCCGATCATGGTGGTGCGCTAACCTCTGCAAATCTTGCAGACGCCACAAAATTTGCAAGGGCCGCGGCTGATGCGAGACGAGTGGTGCCTGGTACTCAGGAATTTGAGCAATTAAAAAATACCATTATTAAAATTAATAATTGGGATATAAAATCCGGTGCTATTCCTGAAGCGCCTGTAACGGGTGGTGCAGCATTAGTGCAAAAAAGTCACCTGTATCACATAGAAGGACAATGGGACCTTTCGAGAAAAATAAGAATATTCGACCTGCTGATTGGTGGTGATGCGCGGGTGTATGAGGTTATTCCTGATGGAAACAATTTTGTGGACTTCTCCCGCCCGGTCAACGAACGCAATATTTCGAAAGACGGAAGTTTTGGAAGTGATGTGTATTATAAAAAATTCGGCGGATTTTCGCAGGTTACAAAAACCCTCTTCGACCAGAAATTAAAATTATTTGCGTCGCTTAGATATGATTACAACCCGGAATTCAACCCAAAAATGACGCCAAGGCTTGCAGCCGTGTACACTGCTGCAAAAAATCACAATTTCCGTTTCACCTATCAGCAGGGATATCGCTTTCCCGCACTGTTTGAGGCATTATCGTACGTAAATAACGGAAGAGTGAAGCGTGTTGGATCTTTGCCATTTATCAATGAAGGACTGGGTTATCTCGACAATAGTTATACGCAAACATCCGTCATTCGTTTCAACGCTGCAGTTAGCGCCGCAGGAAATACTGATGCAGCCGCGATTGCGAACAAAAATTTATTGGTTGCCGCAAATCTTCCCGATGCAAGGCCTGAAAAAATCAATTCATTCGAGATCGGATATAAATGTGTGTTGATGAATAACAAACTCGTATTAGACATCGATGCATACAGCAATACTTATGATGGTTTTCTGGGACAGGTACAGGTATTTGTACCGAAGGGAGAAACGATTGGATCCGATGCATCTGCATTGGCGATGGTGGATAGAAACAGGGATGCTACTGTTGCTGCTTTTACAACTGCTGCGAGCCAAGGGCAAGACAGGTATCGCGTGTACACCAATGCAAAAAATTCCTATCGTAATTATGGATCAGCGTTGGGTGTTACCTATAATTTCTATAAGAAATACACCGTTGCCGGAAATATCAACTTCAATAAAATGAAGGCCAATGGATCGGATGATATTTTCGTTACCGGTTTTAATACACCCAACTGGTCTTCGAATTTATCCTTTGGCAATAGGAAGGTAGCGAAGAACATCGGGTTCAACATTGCGTGGAGATGGCAAGACGCATTCCTTTGGGAATCGCCCTTGGTAACAGGTGCAATATCTGCCTACAACACCATAGATGCGCAGGTAACGTTCAGAATTCCAAAAGTGAAAACTTCTATAAAAGCCGGCGGGGCAGACATATTCAATCACAGGTATCTGCAATATGCTGGTGGGCCAACACTTGGTGCATTGTATTATGTTGCTATTACGCTTGATGGCTTACTGGCAAAATAATCTTAAAACCTTCATGCAGGCAATTGTTAAGTTGGGCTGTGTTTATGCGCAGCCCTTTTTTCGTGGTGAATTGGGAAAAAAATGTCCCCAAGTTTAATGGGGACTGTGGTTGTTGTTAATGAAATCCAGATAGTGACAGATTTCAGTAAGGGCTATATGATTTAGGGGTAAGCAGTTAGTTTTGGAGCAGCGAAGATGCATGTAACTCTTTCTTAAAAAATCAGGGAGATGCCAGAATAATAACCTGTTATGAACATATACTTATCCCTACTAATAAGAAACTCTTAAAATCGATTTTCCATAGTTCGATTTCTTACACTGAATTTCCAATAATTAAAGCCTAAGTGTGGCAAAAAACAAACGAATGCAAGAATGCAAGTACAGTATCCGAGGAAAAATGGCGGAAGAGATCGTTGTCCACTTACTTCAAAGATAGTTCGGAAGAATCGCCTAATGGTAAACGGCATGGTGATGCAGCTGAGCCTCTTTTCCATAGAAGTAACGCACGTGACAAGGAAAGTGGGTTCTGAAGGAAAACTTAGAGTTGGCAAACACAACGGATTTATTACCGCGAGAAGCAAAATTGGCGAAGGGTCGATCTTTACGATTTCACTTCCTTTGAGCCAACCGGCCGAAAAGATGGAAGCGGCAATGTCGGTTCAATAACAGGGCTGAAATTTGGACTTTCAGCATTTAAAATGTATATTGAATATATGAAATCCAATAGGCAACACACCCCCGAAAGGCAGGTGCCTCTTTCCGAACCACTCCTCACGCAAATTAAGAAGGAAAAAGAAGCGCTTGTGTCCATGCTTCTTGCCAATGCTTCCATTTCAGAACTTGCAGAACAATATAAACGGATTGATGAATTACACGCGCGCATCAGCAGCGGTGAACGGGGCCAAGAATAATTATCTTACCCAGAATTTTTGAGCTGATCGAAATCCAAGGTCACCCGACAGCTGAATAAAATACATGCCCGAAGCGTATCCCTGAATATTAAATGTTTTCTCCCCGATAAATTTTCCCTGCTTCAACCCAACCCCGTTAGATGAAATAATTTTATACTGAAGGATCTGTACAAGATCTGAAGGAACACGAATGGTTATTTGCGTAGACGCAGGATTTGGGAACAAAGTAATTCCATAATCAAAAGGCTCGGCAAAGTCACTTTTACATTTACCTATAACATTGCGCACAGTATACCGGCCTGGCTTAGTGATTTTTAATTCAGCCCCATATTCACCTTGTATTTTTAAGCCATTATAATACCACTGATTTGCAGAGGTGGCACTGGAATGTAAAACCAGACCCTTTATTGTAATTATTGGTGTATGAAATATCAATTTTTGTTTTACATGAATGCTATCTGAGTAAATTACCGCCCCCGACATATTTGTTACTTCCGGATAAAACACCCCCTCCTGCCCTGCCGAAAAAACAGAATCGTTTGCCCCTGGCACCTTCACTCCATTCCTGTACCACTGAAAGGTATTGATTACGGGACCTGATATGGATAATACCACCGAATCATTATCACAGATAATACTATTTGCCCTTGAACTGACCGTTTTAACAAGCGTTTTTAATTTCAATGCTGCAAGGTCGTGCGCAATATGATAGGAAATAGAATCAACAGCAACAGAAGAAACCTTGTGATAAGGAGCGTACTGGTCAAAATAAAAATCAAATTTCCCTGGAATATTATTTTGCAAAAGTGCTTCTTTGATGTCGTTGACCCATAATTTGTTTCCGTCATAAGCGAAACAGCAATTATCTTTTTTATTTAAGATCTGATACTGGAGCCTGTTCTCCCCGGCCGCACCTAAAAAATAAAACGTGCTGTAATTGTACTTATCATACAAGTCGGGGTAATATTGTTCCAAATCTCCAAGATCCTTAGCATTCAATCTTAGAGGAATCGGTATGCTTCCTGCAACCGGAAAACTCAGCGTTATACGTGGATCTATTGCGCTATATATGGTAGTGGTCCAGCCGCCGCCTGAAAAACCCATCATTACAAACTGGTTGCAGTTATGTTGTTTCTGATAATAATCAATGGCCGATTGCACAGGTGCAAGAAAATAATAAAAGGGATTCTTTAAATAAAATATAAAGTCATGGCCAAACATCGGATATGCGTATCCGTTTTGTTCCACAGATTGTGGTGAAGTATTATCGCCGAACATCGGCATATCAATTCCTATAACATCATATCCTCTTTGCAAAAAGTAATCCACCACGCGGGTCCGGTAGGCGCTGTCGCCCTGGCCGCGATCGTTTACAAAATCGTCTTCCATAAATATCCCATAATCGTGACCCGTGTGATAAATGATAGGGATATTCAGACCGTTACTAACCTTGGGTTCAAAAAAGGTGATCTTGCTGGTAAATCCGTTTTCCAGCGTAACAGTGCCTCGTTCGTAATCAAGCAGCGAAGCGGATTTGTAAATATAATTGGTTGTTTTGAGCGTTTTAGGGGGATTATCCTTGATCAGCTGTGGAATGGTGTCGTCGCCGAAGAGCATTGCTTTTATTTCGGCGCGCAGTATTGATATCGAATCGGCGCGCTCCGCCCTGATGGACTCAATGTGCATTTGGCCATTTGCAGTATGCACCAGGGTGCCAAGTATGGACAACAATATTAACCTCATCTAATCAGAATTGGGGTAGGGGTTGCCACCCAATATAATCGATTTAAATCGGATGTGAAAAAATGAGCCATCTTCCGGATAAAGCGCTCACTTTATTACCTAACTTCGCACCCGTAAAAACGTGGTGAGCAGGGATTTAGTGTAATTGCTGAAATCTTTTTGTACTATGGATTCATCAAACAAATCATCCTCTCCGGTGGACTACCGCGACTCAGACGCAGACCTTAACATGCTACTTTACAAATTCGGGCGGTCTGTGAAAAACTTTCTATTATGGATCGGGGCAGGCCTTACCCGGCTAGGAGGTGGAATTGTCTCGATATTGGTTTTCCTGTTGAGGAATTTTATCTGGATAATAATCGGTAGCGCTGCAGGCCTCGCTTATGGCTTGTTTTTTCTATCCAGAAACGGAGCCTCCTTCTCATCTGAAATGACGTTACGAACAAATTTCAACAGCTCGCGCGAACTGTACAATACAATGGATTATCTGAATGCATTAATTGCAGGCGGGAAATCCGTTGAGTTGGGTAAAATATTTGAAATAAGCCCTGCTGAGGCCGACCAGCTAAGCCAGTTCACTGCTGAACCGGTAAAATCCGAACTAATCGCGGCCCAAATATACAGGGATGAATTTCTGCAATTCGACAGAAGTAAATTGGTACGCCAGGATACCTTCTGGGTTCGCACAATCAAATACGATGACTTTAAAGAGTCACTCACAAAATACGATTATCCTTTTCACAGTATAAATGCGTTAACCACCAATCCGACAATTTTTGGAAAACTTGAGAACGGAATTATCAATCACATTAACAATAACCCGTTATTTCAGGAAGTAAGACTCAAACAAATGGTGAGTAATGAGGGTGAGGAGCTATTGCTTACTTCTTCAATTGAGAAACTGGATACTCTCCGCAAAGTTTACAATGAACGAATGCTAAAGGGAGAAACTGCTACTATTCCAGGAAATAATCAGTTGATGCTTACAGATGTAAGGACAGAAAAAAGAACGCCGGAAATTGATTTATACGATAAGATGCTCGAACTGCAGGATGAACTCAAAAGAACACGCACACGTTCGGCCATTGAAAAAAATATCATAGAAGTTTATTCTCCATTTAATCCTGTTGGTAAAAAAGTGTCTTTTTTTAAGAGCGTTTCAAATTTTACTCTTATTGGCTTTTTCTCCGCAGTTGGCATACTACTGTTAATCGGGATATATAGATGGCTGATCGTTTTCGAAAACTCCTATTTAGCCAAGAGAAAAATAATTCAAAAAATAAATGACAATTAAGCAACGAAGCAAAATTTTCTTTTCCATGGAAATAATTCAAGTTGCTTAAAGTAGAGTCATATAAGAAGGGGATCGTCCTTTCAACCGTATTCAACATCTTTAACAAGGGCCTTGTGTTTTTGAATGGCCTGCTAGTTGCCTATTATTTTGGGGTACAAACAGGTACCGATCTTTTTTTTTACGTATACAATACAGTACTGATTCTTGGTGCATTTTTTACCAGTATCAATGGCACCGTTGTGATCCCTGAATCCATGCGTATCAGAACTCAGGAGGGAGAAGCCAACACCATGTCGTTCTTAAACTTTTTTATTTTCCTGTATGGCGCTACAATTCTGATTGCATTGCTGATAATTGTATTTGACCCTGCATCCTTTTTTTCAATTGTTTCTAACTTCAAGCACACCGATCTCGAAATCAACAGGCCGCTGTTATTCCTTTCATTGCCATTGTTCGGCATGATCTGTATCATAAATCTCCTTACAGATATATTAACATCCAATAAGTTTTTTACGATACCCATGATCGTAGGTATCATCAACGGATTATTCTCAATAACCTGTCTTGTTTTATTTCATGATTATTTTGGCATCAAAAGTGTATTGTTTGGCTTGCTCACTTCTTATGCAATCAATATCCTAATGCTCGTATTTATTATGAAGAAATTTCTCGGATGGAAATTCGGGATTGTAAAGGTGATGAAGGATAAGAGGATCTGGAAAAATTTGGGTTTCGCACAGTTGGGGAACTTTACCAGTACTGCGGCAAGTTATACTCCGATTTATATATTAAGTGGTTTCAATACTGGAATTATAACCGCGCTTACGTTCGCCCAACAAATATCTTCATTGCCTACGGCATTGGTCACCACTCAATTTTCTTCAGTTGCCGGAATAAAATTCAATGAACTATATGCGTCACATCATACAAAAGAAATAAACAGGGTCTTTTCTGAAGCCGCAAATTTTCTTCACTTTCTGATGGTGCCCCTGAGCTGTTTCATTTTTTATTTTTCAGATGACATTGTAAAATTCCTGCTTGGGTTCACCTCACTTGCTCCTTCTGCCGCCTCATACGTAACTCTTTTCCTGCGTTTTCTTGGATTTCTGTTGCCATTGTACGTCATAAACAACCTCATATCGAGATTGTTCATGGCAAGCCATAAGATAAAAGAATCATTCTGGTACCAGGTGCTGTTTAATGTTATTCTGATACCGGTATTATTTTTTGCGGTGAAATACGTCGGAGCAGTAGGTTATCCTTTGGCAATAGTAACGATGTATTCGCTCAACATCATTGCCAGTTATTTTATTGAAAAACATTATTTTGATTTTATTGACTACAAGGATATTCTAATTAATTTGGGATGGATCATTCTGTTAAATGCCCTGATCAGCACAAGCATCTATTTGTTGATATCCAATCTCCACATTCAACCAGCTATTTTAAAATTGATCCTTGGATCTGCACTTTACCTGGCCATATTGATTGTGCTGAATAATATATTCCGGCTAAACAATGTGTTAACCGAACAGTGGAACACTTTTCTTAACAGGCTCAAAAAAAAAGCATAAAATAAAAACTAATATCCATGGAATTTAAAGAACATGAAATTAAATGGAACGATGAAAAGGTAAAGCGGTTCTGGGATTTTTACAATAATTATTCTGCTTTTGAAGATCATTGGTTTTCAAAAGTATTTGGAACAGCTATTATTAAATTCGCTGGCAAATATGTTGATTGGAAAGGCAAAGTGCTTGACTACGGCATTGGTAAGGGTCACCTTGCCACGCACATGCTACCGAACAAGAAAGTAGAATTACGGGCGGCAGACTTTTCTTCGGAAACCGTTAACAATATCAATACCCAATTCGGGGGAATGGATAATTTTAAAGGATGTGTATTGGTGCAGGGATTTCCCTCACCGTTTCAGGAGAATGAATTTGATGTAGTGATGCTGATCGAAGCCATTGAGCACCTTACTGATGATTACCTGATGCCTACATTAAAAGAAATGTACAGAATATTAAAACCGGGGGGGAAGATCGTCATCACCACAGTGAACAATGAAAACCTAAAATCGAGGAACGTGATGTGTCCTGATTGCGGTTGCATATTTCATAGGGTGCAGCACGTCCGTGCCTTCACAGCACAAAGTCTTGACGCGTTGACCAAAAGTTTTGGATTTAAAATGGTCTTTTCCGGAGCTTCCAATTTTCACGAATATGCTAAATACGGGCTGTTTCATAAGTCTATTAATTTTCTTAAAAAGAACATGGGTACGGCATACGTTGCCCCCCACCTCGTTTATATAGGAAGTAAATAACAGTTCATAATAATGTTAACAAAAGACAAACTCTACCGTAAGGCAATCCAGTTGCTGTTAGGCCTTGAAAAATGGCACAATTATCCATTAACAGAAAGGCCTTACGCACAGGAGATCATTAAGTATTGTAACACCTTGCCAAATCGTAATTCCTATGCCGAAATTGGTTGTGGTGTGGGCGACATTGTAAGAAGCGTTGATTTTAAAAATAGAATTGGGTTCGATAATAATAAAAATGTGTTGAGAGCGGCAAAATTTTTTCCGGTACATTACAAAAAAGGAAGTTCGATAAGCTACCAACTGTTCCATTTTCCTGACACCATACTGAAAGGCACATTTAATGTGCTGGCACTTGTAAATTGGATCCATCACATTGAATCGTTGGTGTTGCAAAAAAAAATCGAAGAGTATTTTAATAACAATGTCATTTCAGGTGGTGAAATAATCGTTGATACCGTAAAGGATCCGAGTTACAAGTACAATCACAGTATTCAGATTCTTACGAATGGACTAAATTGTTCGGTTCATAAAATCGGCTCCTACGACCGTGGCAGGGAGGTTTGGTCGATAAAAAAATTAAACTGATCATATGTGCGGATTTGGAGGTGTCATTAATCATAATCAACCGCTTCACTTACCCGAGGTGGGGAGAATTGCATCGAAGGTTAGTTTTCGCGGACCCGATAACTGTGGTGTAAGAATACTTGACAATAACCTCAACAGGGCTGAAAGTGGAAACACGGCGTTATTCTTTAATCGCCTTGCCATCATCGATCTCGATAGCCGTTCCGACCAACCTTTCGAAGACGAACATCATCTACTGATGTTCAATGGAGAAATATATAATTACAAAGAATTAAGAACTTCCCTTGAAAAAGAGGGATTTACTTTTCATACTACGTCCGATACCGAAGTATTATTTGTGGCTCTGAGATTATGGGGTAAAAAAGCGCTTGAAAAATTAAATGGAATGTTTGCTTTTTTCTGGCTCGATAAAAAAGCAAGAACATTTATAACCGGAAGGGATCGCTTAGGGATAAAACCCCTGTATTATCATTACGGAAATAATGGTTTCTATTTTAGTTCGGAAGCGGATACGATTGTAAGATTATTAAATAAAAAACCCACCATTTCAAAGGATTCCATTGATATGTATTTGTGGATGCAGTTTATACCCACGCCACATTCCATTTATGAAGATATACTTAAACTTCCACCGGGTTCGGTGATCGAAGCCGCCGTGGATCATCTTAATAAAAAACCAGCACCTCATATTTATTGGGATGCATATCAGGAAACACTGGCTCCTTACGAAAATAACAATGAAAATTTAGAAGAAATACTGCGCACCAGCATTGCGAGACAGCTACAGTCCGATGTTCCGCTGGGGTTATTTTTAAGCTCCGGTGTTGATTCGTCCCTGCTTGGTGCAATGGTCAATAAATATTTTGCCACCGGTAACGATGTAAACTTTTTTACGGTTTCCTTTAACGAACAAACCCAAACTGATGAAAGTAAAGATGCCGCGGCTTTTATAAACGGATTTAAAAACCCGCATCTTAAAAATCACTTGCTCGAAGTAGATGCTGGATATCTGCAGAACCATATCAGCGAATTGTACAATTATTACGATGAGCCATTTGGCGACTATGCCTCCCTTTTAAACTGGGTCATTTCAAGAAAAGCGCGTGAACACGTGACTGTTGCGATATCGGGCGATGGAGCGGATGAACTTTTCTGGGGATATTCGAGATATAACAAGTGGCAGGAGTTGCAAAGGCTCAATTCCATTCCCTTACTTTCCCGTGCCATTTTTAAAGGGGCAGACTGGCTGCCTTTAATGGCAAAGAATAAACTGAAAAAAGCATTCCGCCATGATGCTGTAGAAAGAAACTTCGACCTCTTCCTCATGCCCGCCTTCCGTGAACATTTTAAAAGCTCCATCACTTCCAATACATTATGGGCGCTCGATGGAATTGACCTTGTCAAAAACAGGAAAGACCTGCCCGCGATCGTCGATATAAAAACCTACCTCGCCGATGGAATGTTGTATAAAGTAGACCGTTCGAGCATGGCCACCAGTCTTGAAGTACGCGTACCTTATCTCGACAATAAAGTTTTAAATTTTGCTCTTCACCTTGAACTAAGCAAAAAATCAAACGCGCAATATAAAAACAAGGCCATTCTAAAGGAATTGCTTTTAAAACTTGCCCCTCATTACGATGTGAACAGACCCAAAAAGGGATTTAGTTTTCCATTAAAAAAATGGTTAAAAGAAAGCTGGAAAGAACAAGTGAACGAACTCGTTAATTCGCGTAACCTTTTGGAATTAGGGCTTGACCCGAAAGAATTCCTGCCCATTATCAATAATTTTTATGAAAAGGATACAAACAGTGAAGTAGAGGTTTGGTATCTTTTCAATCTTGCCTTATGGAAGAAGCATTTCGATGAAATAAAAAATTAGTATGGAACCTTTGGCAATAAAAAAACCGTTGCGGGTTGTGATGATCCTTGGAAGTTTACCACCCATGCCTGTTGGAGGTGCCGAAGTTCAGGCTATAGAATTATGTAAACAATTGAATAAAATAGGAATTGAAACAGAGGTGCTTACATTTGGTAAGATATGGGACAGGAAAAATGATACCTATAAAGGAATCCCGTTTGTAAGGCTCTCCTCCATCCTTGATCTGCTTACAGATGCACTTTCCCTGCTCAAAAGGAAAAAGCCAGTCAAGGCCACCAAAATCGTTTATAGCGATAAAACAGAACGGACAAGAGAGATCACCGGAAAGGTTTGGATCGGCATGATCTCACGGTACACCTTGTTCTATATTAATAGTCTTGTTTACTTATGGCTTCGCCGAAAAAAATTCGATATTATCCATGCACACATGATGGAATGGCCCGCATTTACAGCGGTAAAACTGGGAAAGAAATTGAAAAAACCTGTGGTAGTGAAAGACTCTACCATGAACGGTCTCTTCAGCATTCTCAGGTATCCTGATGGCATCAATAAACAAAAGGAAATCGCGGATTATGCATGGTGCGTCGCCATGACAAAAATAATCCGGGAAAATCTAATTAAGGGCGGAGTGAATGAAAACAAAATAGTGAGCATTCCCAATGGCATTGAAGTATTACCCATGCCAGCAAAAAAAGCAACCTGGCAGAACAAAGTGGTTTTTGTAGGAAACCTGACACAACAACCTGCAAAAGGAATCGACATCTTATTGTTTGCCTGGAAAAAAGTTATCGAAAAAATACCATCTGCAACGCTTGAAATCATCGGTCATGGTGATCTTTACGCTTATAAAAAATTTACCGATTCGGAAAACCTTAATCAGTCCGTGCGTTTTGTGGGCCGGCAAGCTAACGTTAAAGAAAGATTATTAAACGCTGATGTATTTGTACTCCCTTCACGACGTGAGGGGATGTCGAATGCGTTGATGGAAGCGATGATGTGTGGTTTGCCTGTAGTAGCCACACAGGTTTCAGGAACCGAGGATCTTAT
>JBDTMM010000027.1:0-11508 GCA_039934275.1 Flavitalea sp.
CGAAGTTGTTGTATTCAAATCCAATGATCTGCATATGTCTTTTCACATCCTGTTTAAGGTCGTGAACATTGATCAGCTGGATATGCAATTGATTTATGAGGTGTTCGATCTGGAGTATTTCATCCCTGTCGCATTGCTGTGATGAAGACGTTTTTAAAAGCGTTTGGTGATTGTACATTCTGCTTCGGAAAGAACGAAGATGCTCTCTCCAAAAACCGCATTCGCCTAACATGGTGTGGGCGTCAAGACTCGCTACCATAGGAGCTAAATTTAAAGTGAATGATAGATCAACAGTCAGGGAGCGGATATACTTTCTAAATTACTCAGATTTTTGAACTTTTTAAAATTTGGTTTCAATCTTATTCTGGCCCCTTTGCGCGCGCTGCGAAATCTCTGCGTTCTTAGCGATACTATTTATGGGCAGAATAGTATCGCTAAGAACGCAAAGGGCAGCAAAGAATCGCTTACTGAACCACCACGGGGATGATCCTCCTGTCCTTATCTACAATGATCTGGACAAAGTAAAGTCCCTTCGACAATTTGAGGTAGTCAAGTATGTTGTAATTTTTCTGAATGGTGGTCGAGAACAGCCTTTTTCCTCCGGCATCGATAATGGTCACGAACAGCGGCCTGACCGGCACCTCTGACAACAGGATGGTTATCGGTCCGTGCGTTGGGTTCGGTGTACATTTGATCCTGAGTCCCGTTTCCTTGTCATCACCCGAAACCGGGATGTAGAAGTAGGGGTCTGAGGTATTATCACAACCCGAATGATTGATCGTTTTAACCGAGTAATAACCGGCGTGATCAACCCTTAAAGTTCTGCCCGTTCCGCCAGCCACTATTTTACCCTCTTTATACCACTGGTACTGGTAAGACTCGGTAGACCTGAGCGTATTCTTTTCCTGCGCCACTATGGGTTTTGGAATACTGTCCACGATTATGTGCACACTATCCCTTAAGGAAACCATACACTTAGTAACCACTACACTATACCACATGCTCTGGTTCGTGTTGGAGGTGGGTGTTTTGATATCTGAAGCGTCCAGCCCGTGTGTGGGCGACCAGGCGTACTGTGCATTATCAATTCCGGCATCCAGTTTTACAGGAGCACCGAAACATGTAGCTGCCGTGGCAGGAAGATCGAGTACGGGGGCCGTATTCTTTACATATACCTTCTTCGTTTTAGAAACCGTGTTGCCTCCAGAAGAAGTAATAGTCAGTTTCACAATGAACGAATCGGCACTGTTATAAACGTGTTGCGGATTTTGCTGGGTTGAAGTAATGCCATCACCAAAGTCCCATTTCCATAAGGATATAGTCTGACCACAAAATACTTTTGTGCTGTCTTTAAAACTTACGGTAATGGGTAAACACTGACCTCCTACCTGCGCGCCCCAGTTGGCCAATACCGATGATGCGGTTTTTACAACCACAGTGTCTTTCAGCGTGCAGCCATCGACTGTTACATCAACGCTGTAATCTCCATCGTCCATTACCTCTATCTGCGCACTTGTTTCTCCCGTGCTCCACAAATAAGTTGCAGTAGCAGTTGTTGCATTCAGTGTTAAAGTTTCTCCGAAACAAATAGTAGTATCCGCACCAAGGTCAACCCCAAATGCCGGCGGAGTAATGATTACCTTTTTGCTCCTGGTCACTTCGTCACCATTGTTATCGGTAATTTTCAACTTCACTATAAATTGTCCTGTTCCATTAAATGTATGTATAGGGCTCGATGCGCTCGAATGGAATCCATCACCAAAATCCCAGTACCATCCAATAATAGTAGACTGGCATGCCGAGGATTTATCGGTGAACTCCATATTCACGGGAACGCAACCTGATATTTTCGCAAATGTAAAATCCGACCATAATACCGGCTTCACGATAAGATGTGTTGAATCTATAATTGAGCAGGTATTTTTTGTAATCGTAACGCTGTACACACCCGGATCGATCACATCGATAGTTTTGGTATTTTCTCCAGTGCTCCAGTTATACGTTGCGCCGGCATTTCCTGCATCCAGTGTTGCGGTATTTCCATCATCACAGATCGTAACGTCGGGGCCGAGTGCAGGAACGGGTCCAATATTTCCTGTAATGGAAACCGTTTTTGTTACGATGAATGTGGTGCCGTCATTTTTTGTTACGGTAAGTGATGCGCTAAAATTTCCTGTAGTTAAATAATTATGTGAAGGGTTTCTTGTGGTAGAAGTTGAACCATCACCAAAATCCCATGCCCAGCCTACAACTGATCCGTTACACGCTTGTGATGTTTCAGTAAACTGGGTTGCTATCGGCGTACAGCTGCCGGCTTGCAAATAACTAAAATCTGCACTCAGTGCAGCGCTCTGCAGCACGTTAATAGTATCCTTTGCAATGCAGCCATCGTGGAAAACCTCTACTGAAAACTGGCCCACGGAAAATGTTTCTAAAGTTGCGCCGGTACTGCCATCGCTCCATAAATAAGTGGAAGACGGAGTGGTAGCATCGAGTAAAGCCGCATTACTCACGCAGATGGTGGTATCGGGCCCTAGATCCAGCGCAGGTGTAGATCCCACTCTTATAAAACTATTGATAGTTGAAAAACCTGTCCAGCCCGATTGTGCAGTAATGGTCAGGGTAACATTAAAGTGACCGGTAACAGTATACACGTGGGTTGGGCTGAAAGCGGTGGAAGTGGTTCCATCGCCAAAATCCCATAGCCATCCTACGAAAGGATCACCGGAATTTTCAAAAGATTCATCTGTAAATGTTGCTGTAACTGATCCGCAGCCAACCGTGTTATCGGCGCTGAACTCAATGATCGGTGCGCCGTTTTTAGCGTGCGTTACAAGCGGAAGTAAAATAATAATAGAGAAAATAACGCGTAGCATTGTTTTCATAGGTCGATTTTTGGATTTCGGATTCGCGACAATATACAGTGCAAAATCCATATTTGCAATCCTTTGCGCTCCTCTGCGCCTTTGCGGCTTCTCTGCGTCTTTGCGTGAACCCCTCTCCGCAAACAGGTTCCACGCAAAGACGCAAAGAAAACGCAAAGGCGCAAAGGAGGGAGTTCTTATATTTACGCCCTTGATAACACAACAAACCATACAACAGATCCAGTCCAGAATTGATATAGTAGAGATCATCGGCGGGTTTGTGCGCTTAAAGAAGAGAGGGGTTAATTACATAGGACAATGCCCATTCCACAACGAAAAAACCCCATCGTTCACCGTCTCTCCTACTAAGGAGATATACAAATGTTTCGGCTGCGGCAAAAGCGGCAATTCCATCAGCTTTTTGATGGAGCACGAAAAATACGCTTACGTTGAAGCGCTGAAGTGGCTTGCCAATAAATATGGTGTTGAGGTGGAAGAAACCATCGTAAGCCCCGAAGTAAAACTTCAGCAGGAAGCCGCCGACAGTTTATACATCATTAATTCCTTTGCACAGAAATTTTTCAGCGAAAAATTATTTACGCATGAACAAGGCCGTGATATTGGTCTTGCCTATTTAAAAGAAAGAGGGTTTAGGGAAGAGATCATTCAAAAATTTCAGCTGGGTTATTGCCTGCCGGATAAAGATGCTTTTGCAAATGCAGCATTACTGGCACAATACAATCCTGAATTTTTACAACGTTCCGGCCTGGTAGTGATGCGCGATGAAAAACTCGTGGACAATTATCGCGGCCGCATCATATTTCCCATACACAACCAGTCAGGAAAAATTGCGGGATTCGGCGCTCGGGTGATTGGGAAAAATGACCGCGCACCCAAATACATCAATACTCCCGAGAACGAAATTTATATCAAGAGTAAAATATTATACGGCTCCTATTTCGCCCGGCAGGCAATTGATAAACTGGATGAATGTTTACTGGTTGAAGGATACACCGACGTGGTTTCCCTCAGCCAGGCGGGAATTGAAAATGTGGTGGCTTCGGGCGGAACATCGCTTACACCAGACCAACTTCGCCTCGTAAAAAAATATACTAACAACCTTACCATCATTTACGATGGCGACACCGCCGGCATAAAAGCCGCCATTCGCGGATTGGATCTTGCATTGGAAGAAAGCCTGAATGTTCAGCTCGTATTAATTCCCGATGGCGACGACCCCGACAGTTATTTAAATAAAGTGGGTCCTCAGCAGTTCCGTGAATTCATCGGCACAAATAAAAAAGACTTTATTCTTTTTCAGCTAGACGTGTATTTGAAAGAAGCCGGAAAGGATACGTCCAAAAAAGCGGCCGTTGTAAATACGATGGCCGAAACCATTGCGAAAATCAGCAGGGCTGAAGATTTTACAAAACAGCAGGATTATATCAGGCAAACCGCCGAGCTTTTGAAAATTGAAGAATCCGGTTTAATCAACCTGGTAAATAAACACATCAGGGAAAAGTTTTCAAAGTTTGAAAACCGCACTGCCGGCCTCCCTCCCACTTCGCTCACCACTCCTGTTGATGAAGAGGACCAGGATGTGTTATCGCTTTTAAAAAGAGACGAGGTTCATGAACGTGCCATCGTAAAATGCCTGATAGAATTTGGCCTGAAAGCCTGGGACGAAAATCAAACCGTAGCGGAATTTATAATCGATAAATTTATCGACCAGGAATTGATCGAAGATGTAACGCTCATCGGAATAATGGATCAATACAAAGCGTGGTACAAAGAAGGAATGGAACCCACCAGCAAAAGTTTTTTGTATTGCGAAGACCAGCAAATGAGCGCCTCCGTGGTGTCGCTCATGGATTTTCCATACGAGATCAGTCCCAATTGGAAAGACCATTATGAAGGAAAGATCCTAACACGCGAAGAACTGTATCGGGAAGAGATACTTTCAACCGTTAACTATCTTAAACTTAGAAAAATAAAAAAACTGATCGAAGAAAATCAGAAGGACTTCGACAAGGTCCAGTCTGGCGATGAACAGATGATGGTGATCAGGACCCATCAACATCTCAAGCAGGAGGAGATGGAACTGTTAAAGGCTGTTGGAACGGTGATATTAAAATGACTGACATCCTGTCATTTTATTCAAGCTCCTTACCCTATCTTTGCACCCCAAAATCGTGTGAATGGAGAAGGTGATCAGTAAGAAGTTTTTTATAGAGAGTTATGGCTGCGCTATGAATTTCGCCGACAGCGAAATTGTCGCGTCCATACTTTCCGACGATGGTTTTGCGGTAACAAAAGATTTCAGGGAGGCCGATCTCATATTACTGAATACCTGTTCCATCAGGGAAAAAGCCGAACAAACCGTTCGCAAACGTCTCAACGACTTCAGGCTGGTGAAGAAAGACAAACCCGGCGCCATGATCGGCGTATTGGGATGCATGGCCGAAAGATTAAAATCGAAATTGCTGGAGGAAGAAAGGCTGGTTGACCTGGTCGTTGGGCCCGACGCTTATCGATCCCTGCCCTCCCTTATCGTTGAAGCAACCGGCGGACAAAAAGCCGTGAACGTTTTATTAAGCAGGGAAGAAACCTATGGCGACATCTCTCCGATCAAACTCGATTCAAACGGCGTGAATGCTTTTGTGAGCATCATGCGCGGATGCAACAACATGTGCTCCTTTTGCGTGGTACCCTTCACGCGTGGCCGCGAAAGAAGCAGGGATCCGTTTTCCATACTGAATGAATGCAAAGAATTATTTGGCCGCGGCTATCGTGAAGTGACCCTGCTCGGCCAAAATGTAGATAGCTATTATTGGAAACCGGAAGTGCACGAAAAGGAAACTAACGGTTGGGGACAAGCGATAACCTTTGCAAATCTATTGGAGCAGGTGGCGAATATCGATCCTTCGTTGAGGATACGGTTCTCCACTTCACATCCGAAAGACATCACGGACGAAGTGTTATACGTGATGAAGAAATACGAAAACATCTGCAATTACATTCATCTTCCCGTACAAAGTGGTTCCACAAGGGTATTGCAATTAATGAACAGGACCTATACGCGTGAATGGTACATCGCGCGGATAAATAAAATTCGCGAAGTGATTCCCGGTTGCGGCATCACCTCAGATATCATCGCTGGTTTTTGCACTGAAACAGAAGAGGAACACCAGGAAACCCTGAGCCTCATGCAATATTGCAACTACGATTTCGGGTATATGTATTTTTACAGCGAACGTCCCGGCACACTCGCCGCAAAGCGATATGTTGATGATGTTCCGGAGGAAGTGAAAAAAAGAAGACTCACAGAAATTGTTGCGCTGCAAAGAAAAATGTCTGAACAAAGCAACATCAATGACATAGGAAAAACCTGCCGCGTGCTAATCGAAGGCAACTCAAAAAAGAGCGAAGCCGAATGGATGGGACGCAGCAGCGAAAACAAGGTATTAGTATTTCCAAAAACGGGTGACGCGCAAAAGGGTGGTTATGTAAATGTGCTGGTCACCGGTTCAACCGGAGGTACATTATTAGGACAGATCATATAGATAAAGATGGAAGTTCAAAGTATAAAAAACAGGTTTGGCATTATAGGAAATTCACCAGGATTAAATTTTGCACTCCAGGTAGCAGCACAGGTGGCTAACACAGATCTCACAGTGTTGATATTCGGGGAAAGCGGTGTGGGTAAAGAAGTTTTTTCACAGATCATTCATGCACTTTCTGCGCGAAAACACAATCCTTTTATCGCGGTGAATTGCGGAGCAATACCGGAAGGAACCATTGACTCTGAATTATTCGGTCATGAAAAGGGATCGTTCACAGGCGCGGTGGATAGTAGAAAAGGATATTTTGAAACGGTAAGTGGCGGAACCATATTTCTTGATGAAATTGGTGAGATGCCGCTGGGTACGCAGGCGAGATTGCTAAGGGTTCTGGAAACGGGAGAATTTATCAGGGTGGGGTCATCCAAAGTGCAGAAAACAGATGTAAGGGTAATCGCTGCATCGAACAAAGACCTGCTCGAATTGAATCACCAGGGAAAATTCAGAGAGGATCTTTATTACCGGTTAAGTACAGTGCCCATAAGGGTGCCCGCACTCCGCGACCGGAAAGAAGACATTTACATTCTCTTTAGAAAATTTGCAACGGACTTTGCGGAGAAATATAAATCGGTGCCCGTTCAACTTGATGATGAAGCGAAAAATTTGTTAATAAGCTATTCGTGGCCCGGCAATATTCGTGAATTAAAGAATATTGCTGAGCAGATTTCCGTGCTTACAATTGATAAACAAATTACTTCGAACGAACTGAAACGTTTTATTCCTGAAAGAGGGAACCGTTTACCTGTTCTTGCAAACAACAGCAATTCCGGTGCAAACGAATTCGCAAATGAAAGGGAGCTGTTGTACAAGTTGTTTTTCGATATGAAAAAAGACGTGAATGAATTGAAGAAGATGTTCGTGGAAATATTGAAGAATCCATCTCTTGCTTCACAACATTCATCATTCATAAATGAATTAAAAGAATTTCAGCCACAGGATATAAATAATCCTGCGGGGATGCAGCAGTCGCAGGGTTCACCGGTTCTATTACACCACGATGGAGAAATACATCACCATGAAGAAGTGGAGGAGTCGCTGAACATCATGGATAAAGAAAAAGAACTGATTGAAAAAGCGCTGAAGAAACACCGGGGTAAAAGAAAAGACGCTTCTTACGATCTTGGCATCAGTGAAAGAACATTGTACCGTAAGCTGAAAGAATACGATATAAAAGAATAAGTAGCCGTATGAGATCATTGGTATTGTTATTAATTGTCGTTTCCACTTTTAGTGGCTGTTATTCATTTAAAGATGTGAGCATTCCTCCCGAAGTGAAAACCGTGCGCGTAAATTATATCGAGAACAGGGCCCCCTATGTGAACCCTCAGTTGTCACCCCAGCTTACCGACAGATTGCGGCAGAAAATTAATAACCAAACGAGGTTGAGCCTCATCCAGGGCGATGAAGCGGATTATGATATCGCAGGTGCAGTAACAGGGTATTCTGAAACTACGGCGGGTATCTCGGGCAAAGAAGCATCTACAAACAGGTTGATGGTAACGGTACACGTTATTTTCAAAAACCGCCTGGATGAAAAAGCGAATTTTGAAGCAGATGTTACCCGTAATTTTGATTTTAATGCGGGCCTGAGTTTGCAACAGGCCGAGGCGCAGCTGAGTGATGAAATACTTAGGAACGTGACCGATGAAATTTTTAACCGTATATTTTCAAACTGGTAGTTGAACATGCAAAAAGAAACCAATATCTTAACCAGCCATCTTTTTCAGAAGGACAACCTTGAACAGGTTGACGCTGGTGATATTGAATCACTCGTTCAGAAGTATCCCTATTTTGGTGCGGCCCGCTACCTGCTTGCAAAAAAAGCCTATAGGGAAAATGGCCAGGAGCCGCAGGATGAAATGGTCACTGCGGGTTTGTATTTCAATAATCCTTTACGGCTTAACTGGCTGCTTACCCATAACGAACCTGAAATCGAAACTCCTATGCAGGATCAGGAAAAGCAGGAAACCACTTCCACTGATGAATCGCCGATCGCTTTTCAGTCGTACCACACCATAGATTATTTTGCGTCGCAGGGTATAAGATTGCAGCAGGCTGAACTTACAAAGGATCGTCTTGGTCAACAGCTTAAAAGCTTTACAGAATGGTTGCGCAGTATGAAAAAACTGCCCAATGCAGAAACGGAAGGGGTACCCGCGGCAGAGGACCATTTCCGCCAACAGCACGTTATAGAAACCGCAGCGCACTCCATTAAGGAGAAGGAAGTTTTTACCGAAGCCATGGCCGAAGTATGGGCAAAGCAGGGAAACACCAGCCGCGCAATCGGCATTTACGACAAATTAAGTTTGCAGAATCCCGGCAAAAGCGGTTATTTTGCTGCGAAAATCGACCAATTAAAAGGACTGTGACATGCCAATTTTATTTCTGATACTCATTATTTTAAGCAGTGTGATCATTGCATTTTTTATACTTGTCCAGAACCCAAAAGGCGGCGGACTTTCGGGCAGTATTGCCGGCTTTAACACGCAGTTCATGGGTGTTAAACAAACCACCGATGTTCTGGAAAAGGGAACATGGGTAATTGCGATCCTGATTGCCGCACTCAGCGTGCTTTCACCAATCTTTATTTCCCATGGAAGTACAAGCGGCGGCCGCGAACCAAACCTGAGGCCAACACAATCTACCTCTGCTCCTGCACCCGTATTACCGCAACCAGCCGCACCCCAGCCCGGTAAACCTTAATCATTTAATCAGAATATTAGATTTTTCTATATAAACCTTGCGAATTTCGCAGGGTTTTTGATTTACTTTACAAGTTAATCAATAGCCTATGCTAAAAAAGACAGTGATTGGTCTTGCTTTGGTGGTGTTGCTTGTGATAGCTCTGGTGAGCAGGTTCTTTTTTTCTAATACTCCCTTTAAGGAAAAGGCGAAATCCCTTTATATACATACAGGTAAGGCAAGTGAAAAGGCGGTGATGCAGGCACTGGAAGCAAATCAACTTGTCCGTAATCCAAAATCATTCGATTTTATTGCCTCCAGGATGCACGTGTGGCCAAAACTCCGCGCAGGTAAATACGAAATCATAAACGGCATGTCGTTGTTCGACATTGCAAGGATGTTACGGAATGGAAAACAATCACCGGTGAATCTCGTGATCACGAAGATTCGAATCAGGGAAAATCTTGCTTCGATCATAGGTAAAAAATTTGAATCGGATTCTGTTGCTGCCATGGCCTTTATGAATAATAAAGACAGCCTGTTAAAATACCAACTCGACACCAACACCGTATTCACATCCATCTTCCCAAATACCTATACTTATTTGTGGACCACCCCTCTTTCGGGAATATTCAAAAAATTATTTGCAGAAAGTAATAAGGTATGGACACCCGCACGAAAAGCAAAAGCAGACTCTCTGGGTTTAACAACCATACAGGCATACATCCTTGCTTCTATCATTGAAGAAGAAACCACCAACAATAAGGAGAAGGGCCTTATCGCAAGTGTTTATTTAAATCGTTTGGCGAGGGGAATGAATTTGGGCGCCGACCCAACAGTGAAATTTGCATTGCGCAACTTCTCACTCACACGTATATACGAAAAACATCTCGCCACTGAATCTCCCTATAACACTTACCGGTATAAGGGTCTTCCTCCCGGTCCTATCTGTACGCCATCTATCGTTACACTGGACCAGGTATTGAATTCACCAAGAACGGATTATCTCTTTTTTGTGGCGAAAAAGGATTTTACGCAAGGGCATGTATTTACGTCTACCTACCAGGATCACCTGAAGTATGCAAGAGAATACCAGCAGGCATTAAATGCACAATTGCTGTTAAAACAAAAAAACGGTCAGGAAGTACCATCGAATGAATAAAATTCAGGAGGCCATATCAAATTCAGATTCGGCGCACTGGCTGAGAAGAAAGGGCAAGAAAATTATCCTTCCCGGGTTTTCAGGCGTATCCATATACGACGTCTGCTTGTTTTTTGTAGGGCAAATGAATAAAGTGGGGTTGAATGACAGGGCTGCGGCAATTTCCTTTAATTTTTTGATGGCCATTCCTGCGGCAACCATTTTTATTTGCACATTAATCCCATACACACCTATATCGCGCGAACTCATCATTGAATTACTCGATCTTACCAAATCTATCGCACCGAATGAAAATACATATGGGCTGGTGGCTAATTTTTTAAATGACTTTCTGAATACACCGAGGTCAGGTTTGTTATCGATCGGTTTTATTGTGGCGGTGTTTTATGCGTCAAATGCTATTATGGGAATCATGAGGTCCTTTAACCGGTCGCTGCACACGTATAAAGAAAGAGGATTTATCAAAAACAGATGGACCGCAATAAAACTCACCACCGTTCTAATATTGCTGATATTATCAAGTATAGCCTTACTGGTGTTCCAGGGAGAATTTTTCCGTTATGCCATGAACAGTATGCAAATTAAAAGCGAGCTGGTACGAACCCTCATTTATTCCACCCGTTCGGTTATCATCGTTTTATTAGTGCTCTGTTCTATCGGAATAATATATAAATACGCACCTGCCATCACCAAAAGATGGAAACTGGCCTCTCCGGGTGCGATACTGGCCACCTTCCTGGTGCTGGCATCGGGATATTTATTTTCTTTCTATGTAAATAATTTCGGCAACTATAATAAAGTTTATGGTTCCATTGGCACGATATTGATACTAATGTTCCTGATATACCTGAATTCGCTTATTTTGCTCATCGGTTACGAACTGAATGTGTGCATCCATTCACTGAAGGTGATATCTGATGAAGAAAAAGAAGTGGCCTGAAATTCATTATAAATACAACTATGAAAAAAATCCTTAAAATCATCCTGGTTGCCGTCCTCATTATTATTGCATTATTATTTACGCTGCCCTTTGTATTCAAAGGAAAAATAATCAGCATCGTTAAAACACAGGTTAATAAAAAAATCAACGCAAAGGTTGACTTCTCCGACATCGGCATTTCTTTATTGAGAAGTTTTCCAAAAGTATCGGTTGCCCTCGAAAATATAACGGTGGTTGGTG
>JBDTMM010000028.1:0-11349 GCA_039934275.1 Flavitalea sp.
ATATGGATGGAAACGAACCAGGTAAATTCAACACGAATTATATTAAAGGCGTATTGCCCGGGTGGAATATCTGCACAACGCGTGCTGGCTGCGTTTCGTTCTTTATATCCTGGAAAAAAAGATACTATCGTTCAGGCACTGGTATTCGATTGGACAAAAGACAAATTTTCGCCTACCTGCGAAATGGAAGCATTTCCTATTGGTGAAATGCATAAATTCTGGCCGCAAATTTTAAAACCCGAAGGGAAAATTTACTTCGCGGGAACATATGCAGATCATTTGAGCAGGGGAATGGAATCATGCATCAGGTCTGCACAGCGTATAGTGAAAGAAATAAATGCGATTTGAAAATGAAGCTTTTTGAACTTTTTTTATTTCCTGCATTGTCGATTTTTACCATCTTATTTTCAATAGAGGAAAATCACCCTCCTGCTGTAAAAATAATTTCCCCAAAATCAAATTCAGCTTTCCCGTTAAATTCGGCCATTCGATATGCAATTAGTGTTTCCGATAAAGAAGATGGAGATTCAAAATTTTCGGAGATCGCCGCTAATGAGGTATTTCTTGAGGTGGTTTATTATAGTGATTCCGTAAAAATAAATGCTGAATTAAAAAAGCCGGTGGTGAACGATGCACCGGGCCTTGCCATTATTAAAACCTCCAATTGTTTTAATTGTCATGGTTTTAATACTAAAATAATCGGTCCTTCCTTTTATGAAATCAGCAAACGTTATGCTGGTAATAATGCTAATATAGATATTGTTGCAAAGCGTATTAGGGATGGTTCTGCGGGTGTTTGGGGAGCCGTTGGCATGCCTACGCATCCCGAAATCTCAGAAGCGCAATCCAAAGAAATTGTGAAGTGGATCCTGGACAAAGGTGCTTTGCCTAATGTGAATTATTATTCAGGAACTGAAGGTTCCTTCAGAATAAAATCTCCAGAAAGTGCCCCTGGTAAAAGTTATTTTTTACTCACCGCGAGTTATACCGATCACGGCATTAAAGAAGTTGCAAACTCCAAACTAAAGGGCGAGGATAAAATAATCATCACTTCTAAATAGTTAATGCGCCATTGATCGGAAGGTCAGGTTCAATCTTGGCGCTTCGATCCTTGTGCTTTTGTGCAGGCAATGCAGCCAGTTGGCTTGTGTGGCTCCTTTCATCAATAACAGGCTTCCATTTTCGAGCAGCAGTGTTAATTTTTCGCCGGTCTTTTTGTGTTTGAACGAAAACTTTCTTTCTGCACCAAAGGTGAGGGAGGCGATTGTTGCGCCGTTGCTGAGTGCTTTTTCATCGTCACTGTGCCACGCCATTCCTTCGAGGCCGTTGTGGTAGAGATTAAGCAAACAGGAATTGTAGGTTGCATTTGATAAATGCTCCGTCAGCGTTTTTAGTGCCAGCAGTTCGTTTGTCCACGCGAGCGCAGTTTTGGTGGCGTTGGAATACGTGTACGCATATCCGGCGTTGCCGTACCACCCCACTTTTCTTTTGGTGATGATGTGTTTGCCAAAAAAATAGGCTTCATCGTTTTTCCATTCAATATTATTCATCAGTTTACCCAGATAATCCAAAGACTCTTTTTCGTTGATGATTTTTCCAAAATATTCCACTTCCCCATCATAGGGCAAAAGGTTCTTAATAGCGATTGGGAGCATTAAATTCATAGTAAAACAAAATTACGATGGCTTTCAGGCCCGAACAACCCGGAAGTTGTTACTTTTACACGTTCATTCTGAAGATTAATGATTTCTCAAAATAAAGTTACAGTTGCCGGCCTCCTGATTGCCCTTGGAATAATTTACGGAGATATTGGTACGTCGCCGCTTTATGTACTAAACGCCATCGTCAGTGGTAAGGAAATTACAGAAGGACTTGTAGAAGGAGCGCTTTCTCTGATTATTTGGACCCTTACCCTTCAAACTACTGTTAAATATGTTATTCTAACACTCAACGCGGATAATAGGGGGGAAGGTGGAATCTTTTCATTGTTTGCGCTGGTTCGCCGCCGAAAGCGATGGCTTGTAATCCCTGCTATGATTGGCGGTGCAGCATTGCTTGCGGATGGCATGATCACTCCGCCCATTTCGGTTACCTCCGCTGTGGAGGGGCTGAAGCAGGTCCCAATTATTTCGGATATCACTCAATCCACCATCATTCTTATTGTGATTGGAATTCTTACCCTGCTCTTTTTTATTCAACAATTCGGAACTGCCTTTATTGGAAAATTCTTCGGACCGATTATGGTGATCTGGTTTCTGATGCTTGCTGTTCTTGGTTTTATTCATCTTCCCGATGAATTGCATATTTTCAAATCATTCAATCCTTATTACGGCATTAAGTTACTCGTGGTATATCCGAAAGGATTTTACATACTTGGTGCTGTATTCCTTTGTACCACCGGGGCTGAGGCTCTGTACTCGGATCTTGGGCACTGCGGTAAATGGAACATCCGCTACTCGTGGATATATGTAAAAACCTGTCTCATTTTAAATTATCTCGGTCAGGGTGCCTGGTTGCTTACTAATTACCGCGGTAAAACCATTACACCGGAAATGATCAATGGCGGTTTCAATCCTTTTTATGGGGTAATGCCCGATTGGTTCCTTTATTTCGGCATCGCGATAGCAACGGGTGCGGCTATTATTGCCAGCCAGGCACTTATATCGGGTTCTTTTACACTCATTAGTGAAGCGATGCGTTTGAACCTCTGGCCAAAATTCAGGATAAATTATCCAACAGAAGCCCGCGGGCAATTATATATCCGCTCTATCAATTTTTTATTATTTGCCGGTTGCGTGGGCATCGTTCTTCATTTTAAAAAGGCCTCGAATATGGATGCGGCCTATGGATTGGCCATCACCCTTTGCATGATTGCAACATCTATCCTGTTTGCGAATTATTTGGTAATGCACCGCGTGAAATCCTTCTTAATATATATTTACCTGTTTGGATATTTTACTATCGAGTTTAGTTTTTTGATTGCAAATATGGACAAATTCCCTCACGGCGGTTATGTAGCTGTGATCATCGGAGGGTTACTTTTCTTTATCATGTTCAGCTGGTACAAGGCAAGAAGGATAAAGAACAGGTACGTGGAATTTGTGCGCCTTGAACACTACCTGCCAAAGATCCAGGAGCTGAGTAATGATAAAACCATCCCTAAATATGCAACGCATTTAGTGTATCTCACCAGTGCAGAAAATCCAAAAGAGATCGAACATAAGATCATCAACTCGATCTTAAATAAAAAACCGAAACGCGCTGATATTTATTGGTTCGTTCACGTGGATACCAAAGATGATCCATACACCGCAGAGTATCTCGTAACGCATATCATCCCCAATGATATTATCAGGGTCGATTTTAAATTAGGTTTCCGTGTGCAGCCGAGAATTAATATGCTTTTCAGAAAAGTAGTAGAAGACCTTGTAAAGAACCGCGAAGTAAACGTGGCCAGCAGGTATGAAAGTCTTGAGAAAAATAATGTGGTGGGCGATTTCCAGTTTGTGGTGATGGAAAAATATTTGAGCCAGGATAACGATCTTCCCTTTGTTGAGCGATTGATCATGCGCTTCCATTTTTGGTTGAAAGATATCAGCCTTTCCGAGGAAAGAGGTTTTGGCCTCGACCCCAGTAATATCACGGTTGAGAAATTCCCATTAATAGTTTCTCCTGTTCCCGCGATGCGTTTAACACGTGTTGAATAATATTAGTCTTTTAATATTTTAAATTCCACGCGCCTGTTCAGCTGCATATTTTCTTCGGTGTCATTCGCGGCAACGGGTTTTGTTTCTCCGTAACCCTGCGAAATAACTCTCGATTTAGCTATGCCTTTCGACAAAATGTATTCGGTCACAGATCTTGCACGGTTGTCGCTAAGTTTGTAATTATAATCATCCGATCCCCTGCTGTCGGTGTGCGCACTCATTTCAATTTCCATGTTGGGATTTTCAGTGAGTAACTTCACCACCCTGTTTAATTCTATGAATGATTCGGCACGAAGATCCGCTTTATCATAATCGAAGAATACATTGTTGAGTCTTACCACAGTTCCAATTTCAATCGGTGCGAGATAAAGGTCCTTGTGAATTTCTTTATATCCTGCCTTGATCAGTGAATCGAGGTTTAAATTTTCTGATTGCGCAAAAAAGTGTTCGGCTGTAGCATGAATGCTGTAGTTTTTATCATATGGCAGCACTATTTTGAATGAGCCATCGGTTGCACTCGAAAAGGCGTTTCCTGCTTCTACACCATCGGGCAATGTTTCGTATGCGAGGTATGCACTGAGAGGTTCCTTCGTTTTTAAATTATATACATTCCCACTCACAAGCACCACGGGATTTGGTTTTTCTTTTTCAAGCAGTTTTACACGCACGATATCGCTTTCGCCATAAGTATTTAAACTTGTGGTGAGGTAGGCGTATTCGCCACCGGCGTCGAGGGTGAAAAATGCATCCCAGTTTGGTGTGTTTATGGGTGAGCCGAGGTTAACGGGGTCGCTCCATTTCTGCCAGGTTTTATCCTGGCGGGTGGTCATATAAATATCATTATCTCCTAAACCTCCAGGCTTGTTGCTGCTGAAATAAAGAGTTACTCCATCGGGAGCGAGGTATGGAGTCATTTCATCAAAATCGGGAAGGTTTATTTTTTTACCAAGACTTTTTGGTTCGGTCCAGCTTACGCCATCGGATGAAAGAAAGCAAACATAAAGGTCATTGTTCTGGCCGCCGGGTTCGGGCGTCATGTATAAAAGAAGGGTTTGTCCATCGTGGCCCATTGTTGCTCCCGACTGGCGGCCGCGATCATACTTTTCGTAGTTTTTTATCCTTAGCATATCGGGTTCTCCCCAGCGGCCATCGTCCTTCTGATAGCTCATGCTCACGCCTTTTCCCATGTAAGCGCCTTCCTTAAATGCACCACGGATCAATATCCTGTTGTTATCGGGCGATATCCAGTAAACCGCATTGTACTGCATGGTGTTAAGGGGATAGGAAAGATGTCTTGCCTCGCCCCATTTTCCAAAACTGTCGCGTTCGGAGTACCATATATCCTGAGAGTTAGGAACAGAGTTGTATTTGGTATTTGCGGGGTGATTTTCGCAAATAAAGAAAAGAAGATTTCCATCGGCGGAAACGGTTGGACGAAGTTCGGCCAGGTCGGAATTTATATTCAGACCCATATTTTCTATTTTAACAATGGTGGAGGCGGAAATGATGTTGTCTTTCTGCTGTTTGAGGCCGCCGCTGGTATCCAGGGCGGAAGGCTGTGCAAAGGCAACGGATGTGCACGCAGAAAGAATGAAGAAAACGGTTAGTTTTTTCAAAGTATTGGATTTACGCTCTTATAACGTAAAAAACGGGAGAAGATTTTAAGGGTTCATGCTTATTGTTTCACGCAAAGGCGCAAAGGAAGCGCTAAGCCGCAAAGTGATAGTTAATCTTTGCGCCTTTGCGTGAAATATTAAGGGATCAAATAATTTAGACTAGGAGTTTGCGGATCTCTTCTATCATTTCAGATTTTGTGATAGGTATGCCCATGATCTTGTTAAAAGCCTTCGCATCTACCAGGTATTGGTCGCGGATAATCTTTACCAGCTGGCCGTTGTTTATTTCGGGGATCAGCACGTGATCGAAATTGGCAAAAAGCTGACCGAGGTTTTTTGGAAAAGGTCTCAGGTATCTCAGGTGAGCGTGGCTTACTGCTTTGCCTTCTTTCTGCAGTTGTGCGGTGGCGCTTTTAATGGCGCCATAAGTACTTCCCCATCCAAGGACCAATACGGATCCTTTTTCGGCACCGCTATCCAGTTTTTGCAAGGGAATATAATCCGCAATCTTATCAACTTTTTCCTGGCGTATTTTAACCATAAGCTGGTGGTTCTCTGGTTCGTAGCTGATATTGCCGGTAACATTTTGTTTTTCCAACCCACCGATTCGGTGTTCCAGGCCTGCAGTTCCCGGAACGGCCCATGGCCTTACGAGCTTTTCATCCCTTAAATAAGGTTGAAATTTATCCTCATGATCTCCAAGTTGGGTTTTGAACTGAACCTTTATCGGTTGCAAATCATCGGACTTAGGAAATTTCCACGGCTCGGCTCCGTTCGCGATATACCCATCGCTCAAAAATATAACTGGCGTCATGTGTTCAACAGAAATCCTTACTGCTTCGTACACCGCGTTAAAACAATCGCTGGGTGTTGACGCAGAAATGATGGGCATGGGGCACTCGCCATTTCTTCCATAATATGCCTGCAGCAAATCGCTTTGCTCGGTTTTCGTAGGAAGGCCGGTTGAAGGACCACCCCTTTGAATATTACAAATGATCAAGGGAATTTCGAGCATTACCGCAAGACCCATTGCTTCGGCTTTCAGCGCCATACCTGGCCCCGATGTGCTGGTAACGCCCAAAGAACCTCCATAACTGGCACCAATAGCCGAAGTGATCGCTGCGATCTCGTCCTCGGCCTGGAAGGTTTTTATTCCGAAGGACTTATGCCTGCTTAATTCATGTAAAATATCCGAAGCTGGTGTAATGGGATATGAGCCTAAAAATAATTGCAATCCACTTTTATCTGTCGCCGCAATTAATCCGTAAGCCAATGCCTGGTTACCCATCACAGAGCGATAGGTTCCCGGATCCATTTTTGCCTTATCAACCTTAAATCTTGTGGTGAATGTTTCGGTGGTATCACCATAATTATATCCGGCGTGCAACACCTTGATGTTGCTTTCCATAATGTCGGGTTTTTTACCAAACTTGTCGCGCAAAAAGGTAGTGGTATTTTCCATGTCCCTGTTGTACATCCAGTACAGAAATCCAAGCACAAACATATTCTTTGCACGGTCCTTTTCCTTCGTGCCCATGGTAATTTCTTTCAGGGCCTCGCGCGTCATTTTGGTGACGTCCATTTTTATTACCTCGTAATTGGTGAGGCTATCGTCTTCCAGAGGATTAATGCCTTCGGGATAATTTGCAAGCCGAAGGTTTTTTACATCAAAGCCATCGGTATTGGCGATTATCTTTCCACCTTTTTTTAATCCCTTTACATTGGATTTAAGCGCAGCTGCATTCATAGCAACCAGCACATCGCATTCATCGCCGGGAGTAAATATTCTGTCGCTCGAAAAACGAAGCTGGTAGCCGCTTACACCGGGCAGTGTGCCTATCGGAGCACGGATTTCTGCGGGGAAATCTGGGAAGGTGGCAAGATCTATTCCAAGCAGTGCGGTGTTGTTCGTGAACTGGCTGCCCGTTAACTGCATGCCATCGCCAGAGTCACCAGCGAACTTGATCACCACATCCTGCAACAATTCTTCTTTACGGTCCATAAAAATTTATAATCGGTAAAATTACTACAAGTTTAGGTGATCCATTGGCTTAATGGGAATTTTAGCAGCAGGCCCAAGCAGCGCGCCGTAAATCACATCAAAAACTTTGGGCCTTATGTTCATGTGGAGAAACTTGTTTGCGTCGCCATTGTTGTACACGCGGTTACACAGAAAAATAAAAATAAGGTTGTACGCCGGGTCCACCCAAACGCAGGTGCCGGTAAAACCCGTGTGCCCAAAAGTTAATTTTGAAGAATTGGCAGCGGGATAAGGTTCGGCCCTTAAATAATTATCTTTATCGGGTTTATCAAAACCGAGTCCACGACGGCTGTTAGCATGATAACTTGTAAATAAATTCACGGTCTCTTTTTTAAAAAAGCGGATATTATTTATTTTCCCTCCGTTCAGTAACATCTGGCATAATACCGTAAGGTCGTAAGCGGTACTGAATAACCCTGCGTGGCCAGCCACTTCACCAAGCATCGCGGAACCCGGATCGTGCACATCGCCCCATAAACGTTGCTGCCTGAAAATACTTTCTGTTTCAGTAGGCGCAATTCTTTCCAAATCAAATCGCTCGAATGGCCTGAACCCCATCGACGATAATTTTAGTGGATCATAAAATATCTTCTTCACATATTTATCGAGCGACATACCGCTGATCTTTTCAACAATCTTTCCTAAAAAAATATAATCGAGATCGCTGTACACGTACACCCCCTGCGGACCAACGGCGCTGGTAAGAATTCTTTTGTAAATAGTATCTGTCCAGTCGTTCCGCATATATAGGTGCGATGCCACGCGCACCCGGTGCGATGAGTCGTAAGCAGTAGCATATATTTTATAGGAAGGCGCTTCCGAGCGAGCTGTATCAAGGGTTTCGCGGTAAAACGGAATAAATGCTTTTAACCCCGCCTGATGCAACAGGATGTTCCAGATCACCAGTTTATCTTTATTGGTTCCCTTTACCCAGGGCAAATAAGTACCCAGACTTTTTGTAAGATTTAATTTTCCTTCATCATATAATTTCATTATCGCAAGCGTAGTGCACATCACTTTTGTAACCGATGCGAGGTCGTACATTGTTTCGGGATAAACGGGTTGCAGGCTGTCGTAACCTAAATAACCGAACCCGCGTTCGTAGGCTATTTTTCCATCCTTCGCTACCAGCACTACGGCGCCGGGCATTGCCCTTTGTTTGATAGCATCGGTAACAATTGAATCGATGGCTGAAAATTGGCTTGTTCTAAATCCCTGGTCGGACGGACGCACGGCACCAATGGTTCTTAGCGCAACTATTCCCGTACCATATTTCATATCGGGACAAACCGTTACCGGTAATTTTCCTTTTGCTACCATTCTGCCGGTGAGTACGTCTACCGCTGTGTGGTGCGTGATGCTGTCGTCTTCATAACATTCCACGATCACTTTTGCATCGCACATATTTTTCAATACGTATGGATTTCCAAATGCAACAGTGATGCTCCTGAATTGATGTTGCATTTCGGAAACAAATTCGAATGCGGTTTTGCTTATGCCGAAATTATTTGCGGGGAACCTGCTGTAGCGATGTAATCCAATCACTACCACATCGTATCTGTTCTTTAATAATTGCATCATAGGCGCAATTAATGAATCGGACATATTATAATCGAAATAATATACCTGCGCGTCGTATTCGTTTCTTAATTGCTTTGCAAATTCATTGTCTTTATTTATTCCTATGCCAACGTACGCCACTCGTTTTCCTTTTTGCAAAGGGAACAGACCAAATTCACTGTTTTTTACCAGCGTGATGGACCTCTCGGCGATGAGCCTGCGAAGGTCATTCGTTTTTTGGTTGATGTCTTCTGTAATGTGATTGAGGTTAACGGGCTTTAAAGTGGATAGCCCATATTGATATTTTGCGAGCAGCACTTTTTTCAGGTGACCGTTAATATCGTTCCAGGTTAATTTTTTATCGTTTATTGCTTCTAATATTTTTTGAATGCTTCCGGGAATGTCGCCAGGCAAACAAAGCATGTCGTTGCCGGCTATTAATGCCTGCACCGACACTTCACCAGCGGGAAAATATTTTGAAACGCCTTTCATTTCAAGCGCGTCGGTAAGAATAATTCCATTAAAGCCCAATTCATTTTTTAATAATCCGGTTACGGTTTTATAAGAAATACTCGATGCAATGTGTTCGCCATTGTCAATTGAAGGGATGGACAAATGCGCGATCATTACACTTCCTACACCCGCTTTTATGATCTGACGGAAAGGATATAGTTCGAGGGAGTCGAGTTCTTTTTTAGATTTATTAATAACAGGTAAGTCGAGGTGCGAATCGACATTGACGTTACCATGACCGGGAAAATGTTTTGCGCAGGCCATTACCCCTTCATCCTGTAATCCGCGCATATATTGTATGCCAAACAGCGCCACTTTGTGTTTGTCTTCACCAAAAGAGCGGTCGTTGATCACCGGGTTATCGGGATTATTATTTACGTCCATCACGGGGCCGTAATTAATTTGTATTCCTGTGCGTTTGAGTTGCTGACCAACCAAACGGCCGTATTCATAAATTAAAGTAGGATCGTCGCCGGCACCCAGCATCATTTGCCTTGGGAGCGGGGTAACGCTGTCCATCCGCATACCTAAACCGTTCTCCGCATCTATTGAAACAAATAATGGTGTTTTTGCAGCAGCCTGCATAGTATTCACCACAGCGGCCTGTTTTAATGGCCCGCCCTGGAACAAACAAATGCCACCGATGTTGTATTTCAGAATGGCGTCTTTAACCTGTTCTTCATAAAAGACCACCTTTTTTGTGGCGGGATCGATGGCCGACATCCTGACCACCATCAGTTGCGCTATTTTCTGGGTGTCCGAGAGTGATTGGAATACACTGTCCGCCCATTTTACTGCATCCCGGGAAGGTTTTTGCTGGGAATAAGTTTGCAGGGTAAACAGGATCAGTATCAGCGTAACAGGTATCTTCATATCAGACCGGATTTAAGCTTGGTTTATTCGTAGTAAATTGCAGCACAAATTAAGTAGGAATTGGGAGACATCATTCAATTATTGCCCGATAATATCGCCAACCAGATCGCTGCAGGTGAAGTGATACAGCGACCCGCAAGTGCTGTAAAGGAATTGCTGGAGAATGCTGTTGACGCCGGCGCTACCGAGATAAAGCTGGTGGTGAACGATGCGGGAAAGGCATTGATACAGGTGACCGACAACGGCCGCGGAATGAGTGAGATGGATGCAAGAATGTGTTTCGAGCGCCACGCCACATCAAAAATAAAAGGGATAGATGATCTTTTTCATATCAGAACGATGGGATTCAGGGGCGAAGCACTTGCTTCGATCGCGGCCGTATCGCAGGTGGAAATGAAAACAAAAAGACCTTCCGACAATACAGGTACCTACCTCGAAATAGACAACAGCATTGTAAGAAAACAGGAAATAACTGCAACCGCAAATGGCACTACCATTTCGATGAAGAATTTATTTTTCAATGTGCCCGCCCGAAGGAACTTTTTAAAAAGCAACCCTTCAGAAATGCGGCACATCGTTGATGAATTCATAAGGGTGGCACTTGGTTTTCCCGAATTGTTTTTTTCTCTTTCTAGCAACGGTCAGCAAATATTTCATTTAGATAAGGGATCACTGAAGCATAGAATATTGCAGATCATGGGCAGTAATTACGCTTCGAAGCTGGTGACTGTGCAGGAGAAAACGGATTACATGAATACTTATGGTTTTGTTGGAAAACCCGACACCGCCAAAAAAACGCGCGGCGACCAGTACTTGTTTGTAAACAACCGTTTTATCCGCAGCGCCTATCTTAATCACGCGATCATGAGCGCTTATCATGATATGATCCCTTCAGATAGTTTTCCTTTGTTCGTGTTGTTTATAGACCTCGATCCAGCACAGGTAGATGTGAACGTGCATCCTACAAAACAGGAAATTAAATTTGAAGATGAAAAAATTATATACGCATTTGTTCAGGCGGCCGTTAAACACGCACTCG
>JBDTMM010000029.1:0-11319 GCA_039934275.1 Flavitalea sp.
ACATGAAATTTGTTTCATGAAAGAGATAAGGACGTTGCGCCAAAGGTACGTGAAGCTTTTCCACCCAGCCCCGCATAATGAATATGGATTTATGAACAAAACAGAATGCTGTTTATGGAATTTCGTGCTTGGGAACAAACAAATGAAGGGATATCATTTCCGGCGAAAGTGCCCGCTGCTGCAATACACGGCGGATTTTTTATGTATGCAGCTTAGATTAATTATTGAAATTGTCGACCACAAACAAACAGAAGCGAATTTAGATAAAATCAAGAAAGAAAAATATGTAATTCTTGAACAGGCAGGTTTTGAATTTCTTCAATTCACGACGCATGAAATCAAAACGAAAACAAAGGAGGTGAGGGAGCTTATTGAAAAGCGGATAACGGAACTTGAAAAAACCTTTGAACCATCCATATTTTTACCGCCAGCCACTTTCGAAACATTAATAAAACAGAAATGTTTACCTGGTATATTAAGAAGTCGTACTTATAGTGAACCAGCGGGATGGGGTTAAGAAGAACCCATAACCGCAGCAAAAATTCCAGCAGTTTCAGTTCTTAACCTGGTTTTACCCAATGAAACCGCCTCAAAATTAAATTGATTCGCTAGCTTAATTTCTGTGGGAGAGAAATCTCCTTCGGGCCCTATCAAAATAATTTTTGATTGTGACGATACACCTGTCTTCTCCAAATACTTTTTTTGTAATTCTTTGCATGACTTACGGGAATTATTTAAAACCGCTGACAGGGGTTGTTTTATTCCTTCTTCGCAATGCGCAATAAATTTTTGCCCCTGATTAGACCTTTCCACTACGTCTTTGAATTTTAAAGGCTCTTGGATGGTTGTTAACCAGGTCTGCGCACTTTGGAGCATCGCACTCCTGGCAATATTCAGGAACCGGTCATAACGTGCGTGTTGTTTTTCTGTACGCTCACAGATCAGTGGAATAATTTCGTTAACGCCAAGCTCTGCTGCTTTCTCGAGGAACCATTCAAACCTGTTCGGATTTTTGATAAGTGAAATTCCTATGGTTAAACGTGAAACATTTGCCGGAGAAAATGATGAGGTGATGATTTTTACAGCGCTTTGTTTTTTATGTGCTACTAAAATTTCAGCAATGGATGAGTTTCCCTTTCCATCGGTTAAACGCAATTGTTCACCAATCTTCATTCGTAAAACCTGGACAATATGTTTTGACGTTTCTTCATCTAACATACATTCCCTTCCCTCGTCGGGAGTATTTTCAGCATAAAAAAAGGGAAGAGACAACTGTCTTAGAATTATTAGTGAAATGAAAATGGAGAGGACCGGTATTCTCGCTAAAATTAAATATTAGTGACTATCCGTTTTCCCCGATAGCTGTAAGAATCATTATCCTCAACAAAATTAACTAATAGTGTACATCAGTATTCTCAATTAAAACGGATCTTCCTCGTCCATTGGAAGATCATTCATCCTGCTGCCAGTCTGGATATACAATTTTGCATTCTGATCGCCGGAGTTATTACTCGGAACTGGTTTCCAGCTTCCGCCTTTGGGTAATCCAACTCCTCCGAAATCGTCGCCTTCCATATCCGTAAACTTCTGGATATGCAATAATGCGCGGAGTTTGATATTTTCAAGTGAGCCATTTCTATGTTTGGCGATACGTACATGCGTTTCTCCCTTGTTGCTATCGCCGTGTTCGTTTGTAGTAATATCATAATATTCCGGGCGGTAAAGGAACATGACCATATCTGCATCCTGCTCAATGGCACCCGATTCACGAAGATCACTCAACTGAGGAATTTTATTTCCCTCCTTCCTCTTTTCAACTTCACGACTCAACTGGGACAAAGCGATGATCGGCACCTGCAATTCTTTGGCCAATCCTTTCAGATCGCGGGAAATCCTGCTGATTTCCTGCTCCCGGTTACTATTTCGGTCGCCGGTTCCGCTCATCAATTGCAGGTAATCGATAATAATCAACCCAACATTGTGTTTATTTTTAAGCCTGCGACACTTTGCTCTCAACTCAAAAATATTTAATGCGGCGGTGTCATCTATAAAAATCGGTGCCTGTGCAAGTCTTTGTATACCCTTAGCGTAGAGTTGTTTCATTTCGTGCTCTTCCAATTTACCGCGAGCGATCTTTTCTAACCAGATTTCGCTTTCGGCACTGAGTATACGTTGTACCAACTGTCCAGCACTCATTTCCAAACTGAAAAATGCGATCGGCGTAGGTTTGGTGGGGTGCAATGCGGCATTACGTGCAAGGTTCAGCGCAAAAGCGGTTTTACCCACTGAAGGTCTTGCCGCTAGTATGATCAGATCAGTTGGCTGCCAGCCGTAAGTAATATTATCAAGAGAGGCAAAACCAGTGGGCACACCCGTAATATCTTCATTTCGATGGCGCATATCCTCAATGCGTTGCACCGTTTTTACGAGCACAGTGTCAATGCTGTCGAAGTTCTTGCGGAGGTGATTGTTGGTGATCTCAAACAGTTTGCTTTCCGCATCATCGAGCAGGTCGAACACATCGGTGCTGTCTTCATAGGCGTCGCCAATAATTTCTCCGCTTATCCTGATCAGTTCGCGCTGTATGAATTTCTGAAGTATGATCCTGGAATGTGCCTCGATATTCGCGGAGGATATAACGGCATTGGTGAGCCGGGTTACGTAATAAGGGCCACCAATAATGTCGAGCTCTTCTTTGAACTTGAGCTCTTCCACCACAGTTAAAATGTCAATTGGCTGGTTTTTCTGTTGTAAACTCTGCATCGTACGGTAGATGCGCTGGTGTGCATCTACATAAAAGCACTCTGGTTTAAGTATTTCAATAACCGTATCGAAAGCACTTTTTTCAAGCATGATGGCACCAAGCACAGCTTCTTCAAGGTCCTTTGCCTGTGGAGGAACCTTTCCATAAACCATTGTACTAAGGTCAAGGGAGGATTTTCTTCTTGTTTTTCGGTCTTTATTTATATTGGTAAGATCCATTAGAATGGGGTGTTGAATTAATGGTGATTTTTTTTCGGGACATGCGAGCTCCCAATTGGACCTTTGGATTTTATACCTGTAGCTGTGTGGGAAAAAATTCCTTTCAAATGTTACGCGAATGTTACGGAACGATTAACGGAATGTTATCACTGAAGTCAGGAGGGCGAATATAAAGTCATAATTTTTATTCCTGTTGTTTCAATCTTATAAAAACTTATTCGTACAAGATTCACAAAGTTATTCACACCCCTTCAGCAGAGCTATTCACCAATTATTTTCCATTATTCACAATTTAATAAAGTTTTCAGCCACATTCGCAAGGTTATTCACACTTGGGTGTGACAAAAGAATTTTACCCAAACAGCTATATTTGCCAATTCAAAAAAGTAAAGAACTCGCCGAATGACTATTTCCTATAACTGGCTCATCGAATATATTCCGGTACCGGTAAGTGAAGAAAATATCAGTAAAATTTTAACATCCATAGGGCTTGAGGTCGAATCTTATAACCGCTATGAAAGCATTAAAGGCGGACTGAAAGGTTTAGTTGCAGGAGAAGTAATGGAATGCATTCAGCATCCCGGTGCCGACAAGTTAAAGTTAACCAGGGTGAACGTTGGAGGCGCGGATCTGCTGCAGATCGTATGTGGTGCACCAAATGTGGCCGCAGGACAAAAAGTGATCGTTGCACCTGCAGGAACCACCATATTCCCTGTAAATGGCGATCCTATCCTTATGAAAGTGGCAAAGATCCGTGGCGAAGAAAGTTTTGGAATGATATGCGCCGAAGATGAAATTGGCCTTGGGCAGCACCACAATGGTATAGTGATTTTAGATGCTGCAGTAAAACCGGGCACGGCGATCGCAGAATTGTACAAACCCTACACCGATACGATTTATGAAATAGGCTTAACTCCAAACCGCATGGATGCCATGAGCCACCAGGGCGTTGCCCGCGATGTTTGCGCCTACCTTACTCATCACCAGCATAAAGAGATAAAATTAAAACCGCCGGTTGCAGGTGAGTTAAAATCAGGTTCGGCCAAGGTGCCGTTCAGTGTAGTAATAGAAAATACCGTTGCCTGCAAAAGATTTGCGGGTGTGTGCATCGCCGGTATAGAAGTAAAAGCATCCCCGCAATGGTTACAGCAAAAATTAAAGTCTATTGGTCACCGTTCGATCAATAATATTGTGGACATCACCAATTACATTCTTCACGATACCGGCCAGCCCCTGCACGCATACGATGCCAATAAAATTGCAGGAAATAAAATTCTCGTAAAAAATCTACCAGGTAATACTATTTTCAAAACGCTCGATGATAAAGATAGAAAATTGAGCAGCGAGGACCTCATGATCTGCGACGCAAATAGCACCGGGCTATGCATCGCCGGCGTATTCGGCGGAGCGGAATCAGGGGTACAACCGGGAACCAAAAATATATTCCTGGAAAGCGCGTGGTTCAATCCTATCGACATCCGCAAAACATCTTTTCGTCATGGTTTGAGAACCGATGCCGCCGCACGATTTGAAAAAAATGTTGACATCAGCATTACTCTCGATGTACTTAAACGGGCAACGCAAATGATCATGGAAGTGGCGGGTGGAACCATTTCATCGGACTTTATAGACCAATATCCATCACCCGAAAAACAGGCTCAGGTCACGCTTCTGTATTCTTTCCTCAAAAAATTAAGCGGCAAGGCTTACGAACCATCTATTGTAAAAAATATCCTGCTCGCGCTTGGATTTAAGATTGAAAAAGAAGATGAAGCAGGCATCACCCTAGCCGTTCCCTATAGTAAGCCTGATATTACGCTTCCCGCAGACCTTGTGGAAGAAATCATGCGCATCGATGGGTACGATAATATCGAGATCCCCTTGCATATCACTATCAGCCCTTCTGTTGGCGGAGCGCTGCCCCATAATATCAGGAAGGAAAAAATATCATCATTTCTTGTAGGAGCAGGGTTCCGCGAAATTTTCACCAATTCCATCACCAACGCCGCCTATTTTGAAAATGAGGAACTGAAGTCAAGCGTAAGATTGTTGAACAACCTCAGCGCCATGCATAACATAATGCGCCCGGAGATGCTCCAAACCGGTCTCGAATCCGTTGCTTACAACCTCAACAGGAAAAATACCGATCTGCAGTTTTTTGAATTCGGAAAAACCTATCATTCAAAAAACGTTGGACAATACCAGGAAGATGAACACCTAAGCCTTTATATCACGGGAAACCGCAGATCTTCTACCTGGAAAAATAAATCAGAGGCTGCAGACATATTTTATATAAAAGGGATCGTGGAAGCATTGTTCCGCCAATTGGGAATTGCTTTCGATGCATGGAACAAAAGTGAAGACAACAGCCTTGCAATTGTTTTAAATAATCAGGTAATTGTACGCGTGGAAAACGTGGCCAAAACACAATTAATTCGTTTTGACATCAGGCAGGAAGTGTTTTTTGCCGACATCAACTGGAATATGGTGCAAAATTTGATTAGGAACGAAGTCATTCAGTTTCAACCCTTACCCAATCAATTGCCGGTGTTGAGGGATCTTGCCATGGTAGTTCCGGCATCATTAGCTTATCAGAGAGTTGAGGATGCGGTTCGAAAACTGAACCTAAACAAATTGATTTCGATCCATTTGTTTGACATTTTCGAAAGTGAGAAGCTTGGGAAAGCCAAAAAATCTCTTGCGGTAACGTTCACCTTTCTTGACCCGGAAAAAACATTAACAGACAAAGAAATTGACGGAATGATGAACCGTATCATGCTTACCTTAGAACAGGAATTAAATGCGGAGATCAGGAAAGGCGCCCAAAATACTACGATATGAATTCCGATGAACAGCTGAAAAGAATCACAGACAAACTTCAGGAACTACTGAAGAAGTATGACCAGCTTTATAAAGAAAATGAGAAGTTGAGGGCTGAACTTGTGCCCGCCAAGCAAAGAGAGATTGGCTTTATGGAACAGATTGCTAACCTGGAACAAAAAGTGTTGGTATTGAAAACCACCCCGGGGAAGATGAATGATACCGATAAGAAGGAACTCGACAAAAAACTACATGGATACCTGAAAGAAATTGACAGGTGCATCAGTATGTTGAGTGACTGATCAAACTCGTTTTACCATGCGCAACCTTACCTTGTCTTCGCCTTGCGAAAGTTCCAGGGTGTACACACCATAAGGAAGATCGTTTAGTCCTTTCCAGATGATCTCGGGTTCGTTTTGCATAAAAGTAGTTTCGAGTTGGCTGCAGATGCTTCCCTTTTCATCGCGAAGTACCGCTTTCAATAAAATCTGAGAGGCTGCTACCAGTTCAAACTGAAGTGAGTCTATGAACGTAGCCGATTTGACTTTAGCAATCATTGTATGGGGGTTGAATTGGTTTCATAGGATGGAGGCGGGATCTGGATAATTGGATTAATTAAATGCTGTTAATATTCTGTGAATAAATATAATATAACCTTTCGAAATTTGCAAGCATGGAAACATTAATTCCCATAAACATTGTAGTTGGCGACAGAACTTACCGGGTAAGAATTGAAAAAGACGACGAGGAAGTGGTAAGGAAAACGATTAAAACCATCAACGACAAACTCATAGAATTTAAAACCAATTTCGCTGGAAAGGATATGCAGGACTACATTGCGATGGTTATACTCTGGTATGCCACTACCACTATTCAGGGGGCAGCCTCCGGTGGTGAACTGACCGGAAAAATGAATTCTTTCGAGGCATTACTCGACAAAGCTCTCGCGAAATAAGTATCAAAACTTTCAAAATCACGCGAATACACCACCTGTTATTTGCTATTTCCTCAAATGCATAGCGTAGCGGGGAGTTGTTTTTTTGTATTTTCGCAAACTATAACAATATGAAAGAACAATTAAAAATAGCTCTAAACAATGGAAGCGAATGTTTTAACCTATATAATCGCTGGTGTTGCACTCGTCATAGGGATCATTGCAGGCAAATTAATTTTTGCTAAAAATACACAACAGAAAATAGCAGAAGCCGAAGAACAGGCAAAAAGAATCACCTCCGATGCACAATCACAAGTAGAAACACTAAAGAAAGAGAAACTATTAGAAGCCAAAGAGAAATTCGTTCACTTAAAGGCGGAACACGACAAAGAAGTTTTAGAAAAGAACAGGAAGATCGGGGAAAGTGAAAGCAGGGCAAGACAAAAGGAACAAACCATTACGTCCAAGCTCGAACAACTCGAAAGACAATCAAAGGACACGGACACCATCAAGGAAAACCTTAACCGCCAGATCGAAGTGGTGAACCTTAAGCGCACCGAACTTGAAAAGCACCAGGAAGAACACATCCGCCGCCTCGAAAAGATCGCGGGACTTTCTGCCGATGAAGCAAAGGCACAGCTGGTAGAAAGCCTTAAACAAGAGGCTCATACGCAGGCACTTTCCATTCAGCAGGAAATTGTGGACGATGCTAAACAGCGTGCAAACAAAGAAGCCAGGAAGATCATTATCCAATCCATACAAAGAACTGCCGCAGAACAGGCCATAGAAAACGCAATCACGGTGTTTAACCTCGAAAGCGATGAGATAAAAGGCCAGATCATCGGGCGCGAAGGACGTAACATCCGTGCGATAGAAGCCGCTACCGGCGTGGATCTTATCGTAGATGACACACCAGAAGCCATCATCCTGTCGTCTTTTGACCCACTCAGAAGAGAGATTGCACGTTTGAGCTTGCAACGTCTCGTATCAGACGGTCGTATACACCCCGCCCGCATCGAGGAAGTGGTTGAAAAAACAAAGAAACAGATAGAAGAACAGGTAATAGAAATCGGTGAAAGAACGGTAATAGAACTGGGTATTCACGGTCTGCACAAAGAGCTGGTAAGAATTGTAGGTAAGATGCGTTTCCGCTCCAGTTACGGTCAGAATTTGCTGATGCACAGCCGCGAAGTGGCGAACATCTGCGGAATAATGGCATCTGAACTTGGAATGAACGCGAAGCTCGCGAAACGTGCAGGCCTGTTACATGATATTGGTAAGGTACCCGACGAGGAAACTGAATTGAGCCATGCATTGCTTGGTGCCAAACTAGCTGAAAAATATGGCGAAAACCCTGCAGTAGTAAACGCCATCGGCGCCCACCACGATGAAATGGAAATGATGTATGTGATTTCGCCGATTGTGCAGGCCTGTGACGCTATTAGCGGCGCAAGACCAGGCGCACGAAGAGAAATCATGCAGCAGTACCTTAAAAGGATCAAGGACCTGGAGAACCTCGCACTCTCTTATACGGGTGTTGAAAAGGCGTATGCTATCCAGGCTGGCCGTGAACTAAGGGTGATCGTTGAAGCGGATAAAGTAACAGATGCGGATTCCGACAGGCTCTCTTTTGAGATCGCCCAGAAGATCCAGACCGAGATGACTTTTCCGGGTCAGATCAAGGTTACGGTGATCAGGGAAAAGCGCGCCGTAAACGTTGCCAGATAAAAGTCTGAACTTAAAAGTCAAAAACACAAAATAACTTACTAACTTCGCCTCCCTAAAATTTAAGTAGTCATGAACCAAGCAGTTCAGTTCGTCCACGACCAGTTAACAGGCCAGAAAGAATTTCCAAAATTCAAGGCTGGAGATAATGTTTCTGTCAACTATAAAATTGTTGAAGGTGGTAAAGAACGTATTCAGAGTTTCAGAGGAGATGTGATAAAACGCCAGGGATCTGGAGCAACGGCAAGTTTCACAGTAAGAAAGATATCGGACAGTATAGGCGTGGAAAGGACCTTTCCTTTGTTCTCACCAAATATTGAATCTATTGAATTAAATAAAAGTGGTCGCGTACGCCGCTCTAAATTGTACTTCCTCCGCAGCCGCAGTGGCAAGAGTGCAAGGATCAAGGAAAAGAGAATGGCTACTGTTGCCAATTAATCCTGAGATTATAAAGTGTAAGGCGGGACTTATGGTCCCGCTTTTTCTTTGTCTTTCTCCTTTCAAACCAAAAAAGACTTAATTTCGTTAATCTAACTAATAAAATAGTTCGTTATGATACAACCCGTTTATAATTGCCTGCTGATGATTTCAATGCCCGGTGGAACTGAGTGGATACTCATCATCCTTGCAGTTTTAATTCTTTTTGGCGGACGTAAGATCCCTGAATTTATGAGAGGTCTTGGTAAAGGTATTCGTGAGTTCAACGACGCGAAGACCAATGTAAGAAGGGAAATTGAAGAAGGAATGAATGAAAAAGAAGTGGTAAGAGAAAAAACAGCTCCAACTACTAATTCAACATCTACTCCAATTCAACCTTAATCTCTCCTATTATCCGCAATAGCAATATTGCGGATTCCGATTGTGTTCAGTTACGAGTCAATAGAACAATACCATTCTCAGTTATTGAATGGCAGCACTACCTGTTTAGCTGCCGTTGAACACTATTTGCAACTGATACACCAGAAGGCCCATTTAAATGCGTATGTACGCACTTACGATGATGAAGCCATTCTAAAAGCCCGTCAACTTGATGCATCCCGGGCCGCCGGTAACAAACCATGCAACCTCCATGGCGTAGTGATCGCTATCAAAGATGTAATCTGTTATAAGGACCATCCGGTTTCCGCAGCCTCCCATATTCTTGAAGGTTTTGTTTCCCTATATAATGCTACAGCTGTAGAACGACTTCTTGCAGAAGAAGCCATCATTATCGGTCATACAAATTGTGATGAGTTTGCCATGGGTTCGTCCAATGAAAACTCCGTTTATGGCCCAACGCTCAATGCCCTTGATGAAAACAGAGTTCCTGGAGGTTCTTCCGGTGGTTCTGCCGTAGCCGTTCAGGCCGGACTTTGCATGGTGAGCCTGGGAAGTGATACTGGTGGATCGGTACGACAACCCGCTGACTTCTGCGGAATCGTTGGTTTCAAGCCCTCTTATGGAACAATTTCCCGCTATGGTCTCATTGCCTATGCCTCCTCCTTCGATCAGATTGGCATTTTTGGTATAAATATCCACGATGTGGAGGTGATGCTTGGAGTAATGGCCGGATCTGACCTGTTCGACAGCACGGCTAACCCCGGGAGGATGGTGATTGTAGATGAAAATGCTACTAAACCTTTAAAAATTGCCTACTTCAGCCAGGCTTTCGATACCCCGGCACTCGATAAGGGCATCCGAGATGGACTATTAGGCCTTATTGAAAAGCTTAGGACACAAGGGCATGCCGTTGAACCCGTAGATTTCGAATATCTCGATTACATCGTTCCCACCTACTATATTCTCACCACGGCCGAGGCTTCCAGCAACCTGTCGAGATTCGATGGAATACGCTATGGATACCGAAATGTGGATAAAAATCTTGAATTGGCAGACCTCTACGAAAAGACCCGTTCCGAGGGCTTTGGCAAGGAGGTTAAGCGACGCATTATGCTCGGTACCTTCGTGCTCAGCGCGGGATATTACGATGCTTATTTTACCAAGGCCCAGCAGGTTCGTCAGCTCCTCACTAAAAAAACCGAACTGATCTTCAAAGAGTTTGACGTGTTACTCTTTCCTACCTCCCCCACTACCGCCTTCAAATTGGGCGAGAAGCTCACAGATCCGGTGGAAATGTACGCAGCTGACATTTTTACAGTTTTTGCAAATTTAACCGGGCTTCCATCGATTTCTTTACCGCTTTTCTGGCACAGAAATGGCTTGCCTTATGGGGTCCAGATTATGACCAACCGGTTTTGCGAGCTATCTTTACTTTCGCTCTCAAAGCACTGGATGCAGCAGTTTAAAGGTGAAGGAAATGAAAAGCCCGAATCTTCGACCCCGGTAACCTACTGATGCTTCTTTAATCCTCTCCGATCCTCTGATTAACAATTATCTTTTAATCCATTCCTAAGGTCGTTATTGCTTTCACCTAACATTGATGATGAAACAGACCTTAATCTTTTTCTTAAGTCTAACGGCTTACGTAGTATCGGTTCAGGCAGGAAACGGAGTAATTAAACCAACTCTCACGTTCCCTTCACCTGCGCAGGATACCACACTTACGCCTACCACAGCTCCGACTATTACTGACCCAGTAAGCCCTGATATGGACGTTGCCCCTGTGCTGCACAACGAGCCGATTACCGCTAAAATGATTAAGCTTAATCCAAGAGCGGTGAGTTTTGTACAGGATTATATGACCAGGAATACCCGCGACCTTACCTACATGAAACAGTGGGCAAAGCCATACTTTGATACGATGGAAGGGATATTAGTGAAAAATAACCTGCCCATTGAACTGAAATACCTCGCAGTAGTTGAATCCAAGCTTAAGGCGGGAGCCCGTTCAGGTGCCGGTGCGGTTGGACCATGGCAGT
>JBDTMM010000030.1:0-11252 GCA_039934275.1 Flavitalea sp.
TCCTGATGGAATGCGGAAACTTTCCCCTTCGTGCGACCATTCTTTATGTAATTCTTTGATAGCAGCCCTTGAAGGATCTGCCAGGTCAAACCCAACCGCATAACCGGTCATTTGTTTTCTGATGGCTGCATTTTGCGGGCCGGGGTAATGTTTTTCCAGGAACCGGTTAATGGTAAGGTTTTCTTTTTCTTCCTTCATTTTTTTCAACAGCTCATTCCACCCTTCTGTCATTTCTTCCTGTTCCTTCAGCACACCATTTTCTTTTCGGAACATCCTCCCATTCAATGGTAATATTTCGATCCCTGCTTCTTTGAATAATGAAAGCGTAATGGGAAGTCGGCCGTGAATAAATTCAGGACCTTCTTCCAGTATCTGTTGAAGACCAGGAAAATAAAAACTTCGTATGCGGCCGCCTAATACCGGTCGCACCTCGATAATGGTAACAATATATTTTTTTAATAACTCTCTTGCAGCAATCAAACCAGCCGCACCGCCGCCTACAATAATCACCCTTTTTTTCATATTGGCTTTTTATGAAAGCTATAGAGTAAATAAATCAGAGCCGGAAGAATAAATATGCTACCCAAAAGCAGTGTCACGCCGAGCCAGTAAATGGCTTGTTCATGACCCGCCTGTTCCAGCAGCGACAAGTAGCCACCACCCTTCAGTATTACAATATTTGGATAATGTTTTACCGTAACCGTTAATAATATCATGGCAACCTGGAACCCCGCAAAAATTCGTTCCGGGCCAACCTTTCCTTTGTTAAGCAGTCTGAATTGAATGAGTAATGAAATGCCCGCAGTGCTGGTGGCTAAGATGCCCACAGGGTTTCCAAATATCCATTCTGAAATAGGTATGTGTTCAAAATAGGCCGCTACAAAAACCAGGAGCCCGCTGCTAAGTGCGGCAGTGAGAAAATGTTTTGCCTTTCTGATAAATCTTTTTTTATCATCTTCCGTATCCGATTCGCCTATTATAAAAATGGCGGCAAGATATCCGCAGGTGGTCACTGTAAAAAAACCAACGGCAAAGGAAAAGAAGTTGAACCAGCTGAATATATAAGCATCCATAAATGTTGATGCCTTCAGATCTATTTCACCCGATACCGCACTGCCCGCAATTATTCCCAGGAACAATGGCGTAATAAAACTTGAGTACACAAATATTTTATTATACAGTATCTGCATGTCGTCTATCACCGCATCATAGTTCCTGAATGCGAATGCGGTACCGCGCGCTATAATTCCCAGCAACATTATTGCAAGCGGAATGTGCAGGTGAACAGACATAGTTGTATAGATTACCGGGAACCCCACAAACAAAATAACAATGGTAATGATGAGCCACATGTGATTCGCTTCCCACACAGGGCCGATTGCCTGGTACATCGTTTTACGCGTTTTGGATTTATTTTTTGCAGAGGTGAACAGTTCTATAATGCCGGCACCAAAATCCGCTCCTCCCAGCAATAAATACAGGAGTATAGCTGCCCATAAATAAATCATTACCACGTACAGCATCAGATTATTTTTGTTTTTGGTGGATCTGGCACCTTCAAGCCGGTAACATTATTATCGTTACCTGAAGCCACATCATAAATCTCTGGCACCATCCTTATCTGACGGTATAATAAAAAAGAAACGATGAAGGCGAGTGAAATATATACGAGTGAAAATATATAAAAGGAATAATGAATGCCGGGCATTGGAGTAACCGCGTCTTTTGTTCGCATGATGCCGTAAATGATCCAGGGCTGCCTGCCCACTTCTGTTACGGTCCAGCCCGCTTCAATTGCTACATACCCGAGGGGAACGGTAAGCACAAAAAGTCTTAACATCCATTTACTGTGTTGCCAGCTTATCTTTTTAAATAGTGCGATGAAATATAAAATGGAAATCAGTACGAAAAAACTACCGAGAACAACCATTAACTGGAACGCATAATGTACTATGGCAACCGGCGGCAGATCCTGTTCAGGAAAATCATTTAATCCTTTTACTTCTGCGTTGAAATCGCCATAGGCCATATAACTTAACATCCCGGGAATTTCGAGGGCATAATTTACTTTCTTATTTTTTACATCCGGGATGCCGCCAATGATCAATGGTGCGCTACGTTTTGTTTCGAAATGAGCCTCCATCGCGGCAAGTTTTGCGGGTTGCCTTTTTGCTACATCTTTTGCGGAAATGTCACCGCTGATGGGTTGCAATACTGCGGCAACGGTGGCAAAGACCGCCGCAATTTTAAATGCCTTGGAATGAAACAGAACATTCTTGTTTTTAAGGATCATGTAGGCGTGCACGCCTGCCACTGCAAATCCTGTGGCGGCAAATGCACCGATGCACATATGCAGTGCCTGTTCGAACCAGGCGGGGTTGAACATAGCGGCAACAGGATCCACGTTGGTGTATTCACCATTGATCACTTCAAAACCTGTTGGGCTGTTCATCCACGCGTTTGCGGCTACTACTAAAATACCGGATACAAGACCGCTCACTCCTACTACTATACCCGTAAACCAGTGGAACCATTTGTTGAAACGGTCCCATCCGTATAAATAAAATCCGAGTGCGATGGCTTCTATAAAAAAGGCGGTCCCTTCCAATGAAAACGGCATTCCGAAAATGGGTCCCGCATTTTTCATAAAGTTCGGCCATAGCAGTCCGAGCTCAAAAGAAAGTACGGTTCCTGAAACGGCACCGGTTGCGAAGAATATTGCAACGCCCTTGCTCCAGGCTTTAGTCACATTTTTATAAACCGGTTTTTTTGTTCTAAGCCAATAAAAATGAGAGACCGCCATAAAAAAAGGCATCACCATACCAATACAGGAGAATATGATGTGAAAGCCGAGAGAGAGCGCCATCTGCGATCGCGCCGCTATAAAATCATCCATGTGAGCGGTTATCTAAGGAATTCGCAAAACCAATGCAATTTACTGCATTTGGCCCACCAGATCTTTAAGATAACGGACGTGTTTTCCATATTTGCAGTGACACATTCCTTTGATTAAAAAATAATCTACTGTTAGGAGGAAGGCGTACGACAAAAGTCCTGGGATATAAGGTCTGCGTAACCATAAGTCCATTCCCGTTCCAGGGCAATAACCTATCCGGATCTCGGGATAAATTCCGTATGAGGGTAGTAAACAGAATGCACTGGAACCTCTATCTCAAACTGAGTTTGATTATGGCTTTGGAGATTTTTATTTGATCACAAGCAGGAACAAAAAGGCAGGTTTACTGAATTCTGCTGGCCATAACCCGCTGGGTAAACTACCAAATGGAACGATTACCCGCGAACGGGAAAAACCGCTTTTATTATAAAGAATATAAGTGCATTATATTGCAATCTATTACGCTAAAATTAACGGTGTACAAAATCGATTCATGTCCAGGAAAGTGTTGGTCATAAAGCTGGGTTCCGCGGTAATTACAGATAGCGAGGGGAATATAGACGAAGCCGTAATAAAAAAAGTGGCCGTAGAAGTGGCTGCTCTCAAAACTGCCTACGACATCGTTTTGGTGTCGAGTGGTGCAATAGCCAGCGGCAAGAAGTTTCTGAAAAAATACAAGGGGACGCTGTTCGATCGCAAAGCTGCCGCGGCTGTTGGCAACCCTATGCTGATCCAGTTGTACCACAAACACCTATCGAAACACCACATTGTAGTGGCGCAGGCACTTTGCGAGCGTGTCCATTTCTCTAACCGAAAACAGTTTTTACAACTGAAGGAAACTTTCGGCACCTTTTGGGACAACAACATTATCCCGGTGGTAAATGAAAATGACCTCGTGAGCAATGTGGAAATAAAATTCTCAGACAATGACGAACTGGCCACCCTGATCGCTATTGGTTTCGATGCCGCTTCCCTGGTATTTTGCACCTCATCAGGAGGGCTGCTGAACCATGTAAAAAAGGTGGTCAGGAGAATTGAAAAAGTGGACTCGTCCATCCTTAAATTTGTATCCGCGGAAAAAAGCGGATCTGGTCTTGGGGGTATGTTGTCGAAGCTGACCTTTACCAGGCTGGCGCTTTCACTGGGAATACACGTGGTGATCTGTGGTTTAAAAGGGAGTAATCCGCTTAGCAAGGCGCTAAATGGCGAGAGTGGCTCCTATTTTGTTCCGCAAAAATCGGATCTAAGGGCCCGGCAAAAGTGGCTGGCCAGCGGTTCGGTTACGCTTGGAACCTTACATGTGGATGCGGGCGCGGCAAAAGCATTATTAAACCGAAAGAGTTTGCTCACCATCGGCATCACCAATGCTGAAGGCAAGTTCGGGGAAGGCGAAGTGGTACAGGTAATGGACGAAGAAGGAAATATTATTGGCGTTGCAAAAACAAAAATGGACACCGCCTCTATCCTGAAACAGGTGAAGGTGAAAAACATTATTGCGGCGCATGCAGATGACATCGTACTATTTTAATTGAACAAATGAAATCAATTTTTCCATTATTAATAAAAGCGCACAACACTACTTCCTCCCTGCAAAGGGTGAGTAATAAACAATTAAAGCAACTGCTTACAAAACTGGCTGACCGCATAGTTGATAATACTGCACCATTACTAAAAGCAAATGCAAAAGATCTTGCCAAACAATCTGCCGGCAATATTAATACCGACAGGCTGATGCTGAATGAACAAAGAATTAAAAACATCGCAGCAAGCATTAAAAAAATAGCAAGCCTTCCAGATCCGTCAGGAAAGATCCTAGAAAAAAGAACGCTGCCAAATGGATTGTTGCTTGAAAAAATGTCCGTAGCGCTCGGTGTGGTGGGCGCCATATATGAATCACGACCAAATGTAACTTTTGATATTGCAGCCTTATGCCTTCGCAGCAGAAACGCATGCGTGCTAAAGGGAAGTGCTGAAGCGGAACACACCAATCTTTTTTCCGTAAAACTTATCAAAGCCGTATTAAAAGAACAAGGATTTGAACCCGATGCCGTAACCCTTTTACCATCTGCACGTGAAGTGGTAGAACAATTATTTACCGCCACCAAATACGTAGATGTTTTAATTCCACGCGGCTCGGACGGATTAATAAAATATGTAAGAAAAAACAGCGAAGTGCCCGTTATAGAAACGGGTGCAGGGGTTTGTCACGTGTACGTTGAAAGCAAGGCAAACCTTAATAAGGCGCTGAAGATAGTGGTAAATGCAAAAACATCCCGGCCATCGGTATGTAATGCCGCTGATGCCATTTTAATTGATAAAAAAATTGCAGCACCCTTTCTTAAATTACTTCAACCCGAATTTGAAAAATACAAAGTGGAGGTATTCGCCGATCGCGAATCCTATTCCCTTCTGAAAGGATATTCACTGCTGGAACACGCAACACCAGACGATTTTGGAAAGGAATTCCTAAGTATGAAGTGCGCCATCAAAATAGTGAAGAATGCAGACGAAGCGCTCGATCACATTGCTAAATATTCCACGCGTCATTCAGAAGCGATCGTATCGGAAAATAAAATACTTTGTGAGCGCTTTATTAATGAAGTGGACGCCGCAGTTGTTTATTCCAATTCATCCACGCGTTTTACGGATGGTGAAGAATTTGGTTTGGGTGCGGAGATTGGCATATCTACCCAAAAACTTCATGCGCGTGGACCTTTTGCGCTTGAAAAACTAGTAACGGAAAAATGGATCGTACGTGGTAACGGTCAGATCAGATAATTATTTTCATCATAATTTTATTATAACGATGCTCGAGAAAATTTTAGAAAATTATGGTTTTGAAAGAGGATCCTGTATAGTAGATCCGGTTGGTACGGGTTTGATAAATCACACATGGAAAGTGCAATGTGGAGATGGGTCGTACATCTTTCAGCAAATAAATAATGGCGTATTTCTAATTCCCGAGGATATTGAAAACAATATCTCTCTTATTTCCGCGTACGTGGCAAAGCATTGCCCCGGATATCATTTCGTGGCGCCGATGAAAACGAAGAAGGGAGAAGAAATGGTGATCACCGAAAATAAATACTACCGGGTATTTCCGTTCGTTCCAAATTCACATACGATAGATGTGGTGAAATCGCCCTTGCAGGCATACGAGGCCGCAGCTGCATTTGGAAAATTTACCAATATACTGTCGGGGTTTGACGCATCACAACTGAAAGAAACCTTACCAGGTTTTCATAATCTTTCCAATCGCTACCAGCAGTTTATTCACGCACTTTCCTATGGAAATCCCGAAAGGATTAAAGAATCAGCGGCAACCATTCAAGAGGTAAGTAAATATGCGTCGATAGTTAATGAATACATGGCCATAAAAAGTAACCCTGAATTTAAAATCAGGGTTACGCATCATGATACCAAGATCAGCAATGTTTTATTCGATCAAACCGACCACGCACTTTGCGTAATAGATCTTGATACCGTAATGGCAGGCTATTTTATAAGCGATGTGGGCGACATGATGCGCACCTATCTATGCCCGGTAAGCGAAGAAGAAAAGGATTTCTCCAAAATTGAAATACGCGACGACTTTTACACTTCCGTTGTAAAAGGTTATGCCAGTCAGATGAGAGATGAATTGACCCCCATAGAAAAAACGCATTTTTTATACGCGGGTCAATTCATGATCTATATGCAAGCCTTGCGATTCCTGAACGACTATTTGATGGAAGACAAGTATTATGGCTCAAAGTATCCCGGCCATAATCTTGTTCGGGCACAAAATCAAATGGTGCTGCTCGCAAAACTTACTGAGAAAAAATACCTGAACGAACTGCCCATATTTTAATAATCACCACCTAAACCAAATATTGGTTTACGATCGGCGTATTTTCCTCTTGTGAAATCCGGTATCTGCTGCAGTGTACCCCCTTCTGCAATAGAGGCTTCGCTGAGTGGGGTGATCGCGTACCAGGTAGCCATGTCATACACATCCAATGGAAATTCTGTTTTGCGTTTGATACATTCGATAAATGCATTGTCTACAAAATAATCCATTCCACCGTGTCCTGATCCTTCTGCTTCTGATCCGAATTTTGCCCATAATGGATGATCAAATTCTTTCATGATATCCTTTGTATTCACCCATTGGTCATTTGCGCCACGATCCTCAAAATAAATGAGGCCGGTGTCTGCATGTCCCTCACCCTGTTCGTTCCATATTCCATTGGTGCCCTGTACGCGGAAACCAAGATTGTATGGTCGTGGTGAAGAAGTATCTAGTGATAACACCAGCGTTTCGCCATTGGAGGTTTGCAGTTGTGTGGTTACAATATCGCCCTGTTTAAATTCAACCTTCGCGTTAGGGTGATTTGGTCCGCCCTGTTTGCTGTTAACAATGTAACGGTGTAATCCGCGTGCTTTTGTAGCCACAGAAGACAGTTTAGTGAGCCTGTTGCCGCGGTTAAGATCGATCATTGTGGCAACCGGTCCCAGTCCATGCGTTGGATAATTATCTCCATTTCGGTTCACATAATAATTCGTGCGCCATTTTGCTTCGCTGAATCCCTTCTCGCCAAATTCCACTCCACCTTTTGAGCGATATTCTCCATTGTTGAATAGTACCGGGCGAAGGTCGTGCTGGTATCCACCCTGCAGGTGAAGTATTTCGCCAAACATTCCCTTCTTTACCATGTTGTGTACTGCCATGATGTCGCGGCGGTAGCACACATTTTCGAGCAGCATCAACGGCACCTTTGTTTTTTCGTGGGCATCCACAACATCCCAGCATTCCTGCAGATTGATGGCGCCACATACTTCTACCCCAACAATCTTTCCCGCTTTCATAGAGTCGATTGCCTGCGGTACATGCCAATCCCATGGCGAAGCGATAAACACGGCGTCGATATCATCACGCTGTAACATTTTTTTGTAATCGTGATTACCGTCGGTATATTCAACAGGTGCCTTTTTGCCGGCCTTTTGTATTTTTGCCTGCGCCATTGCCATCATTTTTTTATCGGGATCGGCCATAGCAATGATTTCAACGTCATCGCGTTTGAGCATTTCCGATAAATGGGTTTGACCGCGAAGCCCTACTGCGATCATCCCTATTCTCACCTTAGTGGCCTTTTCCCCTGCGAATAACTTGGGTGAAAATGCAAGCATTCCGAGTCCTGCAATCGTTCCGTTTTTTACAAATTGTCTGCGTGGAATAGATGTCATTTTTGTTTGTTTAACTGGTTTGTTTTAAATGTTGCCATCCGAAAATGGAATGTAGCAAATAAGTACCTTTAAAGTTATGGTGATCAGGCAAGAAGACAATGAAAAAGGCGGTTCTTTTTATATTGGTGAACACGCAGACAGGCTGGCGGAATTAACTTACACCTGGAAGGACAAAGATATACTGGTGATTGAACATACCGAAGTAAGTGATGCTCTTGGCGGAAAGGGTATTGGGAAGCAGCTGGTAAAAAGAGCAGTCGAATTTGCAAAGGAAAAGAAAGCAAAGATGCTCGTTTTGTGCCCGTTTGCAAAAAAAGTGATAGACAATGAGCCTGAACTGCGAGACGTATTAAAAGATTAAAATATTTGAACAATGCAGAAGCCAGCATTAAATGAATATGGTCCCTTTCATGGAAAGTATATAAGTCTCGTTGGAGAAGGAGATTATTTTTCGCAGCTTGATGAAAATACAGCTGAAGTAGTGCAGCTGTTCGGCGGCCTCTCGCCGGAGAGGCAAAATTACAGGTATGGTAACGGAAAGTGGTCACTGAAAGAAATGCTCATGCATATCATCGATACCGAAAGAGTAATGCTGTACAGGGCACTCGTTTTTGGCCGTGGTGATGTGGAGGCAACTTTGCCAAATATGGACCAGGACCTTTATGCCGCGGGAGTAAACGTAGATGGCAGAACAATGGATGACCTTCTTGAGGAATTCGTAATAGTGAGGCAAAGCAGTGTAAAATTATTAAAGCAATTTAGTTTGCAGCAAAGTATGAACGCCGGTAAAATGTTTGGTTTTCCCTTAACGCCGCGCGCCCTTGCATTTATTATTCTCGGTCATGCAAAGCATCATATTACTATTGCAAAGGAGAAGTATTTGAAGTGAATACCTCCGCGCTCTTTGCGATACTATTTTTTGCGGAGAAGGTGCATCGCAAAGAGCGCGAAGGAATCGCAAAGCACGGTGAGGTGTTTTTCCTTTTAAAAAGTCCTTGTTCTGTACGTTTCTATCGGTTTATTTAAATGGGTCGCCAGCACCCTCGTAAACGCGGCACCAAAATAAAATATCAGCGAGGAATAAAACACAAACAGTAACAACAACACGAGGGATGCAGAGGTGCCGAAAATATTTCCAATATTACTATGCAGTAATATCCATCTTAAAATAAACTTTCCAAAAGTAAACAACACCGCCGTTACACACGCACCCGTTACCCCGATCTTCCATGACGGCTTCGCATCGGGAAGAAAATAAAATATCAGCGCAAACCAGGTCGTAACCACCACTATCGAAACGAGATAAGCAATGGTCCTGTTCAGTATCAGGCCCGCAATCACCGAATTCGCCCGGAACTCACTATTTACCATGGATTGAAATCCTTCGATCAATACCGTTGCCAAAAAAAGCAACCCGGCAAAAACAATCACCAGCAGCGACCTTAACCTCGACGACAAGGTATGAGATAACTTATGTCCAGACGATTTTGGAATGTCCCATATCTGGTTGAGTGAATCACGTATCACTTTGAATAAGGTGGTGGCCACAAAAATCAAAAATATAAATCCTCCAATTGTAACGAGCAGCGTATTAGCCAACCCTTTGAACGCATTCAGCGTATTAATCAACTGCAAAGCAGTTTGTCCGCCAACAAACCGCGATAATTTTTCAAATAATTGCAAATCACTTTTCCTCGGATCGATAAATATGCCGGATATCTGTAAAATAATCACCAGTATTGCCGGCAATGCAAAGGTGGTAAAGAAAGCGGTTGCACCCGCAATTCGCAAGGGATCGTTTTTTATTAACAATCGCAATGCATCACGGAATAAAGCAAACCACACACTATAGAACCTTTTCTGCATCATTCAATATATCGAATATTCGGGCAATTTATAATTTATACCCAGTGATCAGAAACTATATATATCAAAATAATGTACTTTGCGTTTCCATTCATAAAAATGCTATTGCACACACATCAAAATTTACTGACATGAAAAAGTTGTTTTTTTTACCAATCGCATTATTATTTTTTTCATTTCACCCAACAGATAAAACACTGACTGAAAAAGAAAGAAAAACGGCAACAGATTTTTTAACCTCCACCCAAACCGGTGTGGACGATGCCATACGCGGACTAAGTGATGCTCAAATGAATTTTAAATCTGCCCCTGACAGATGGAGCGTTGCAGAATGTGTAAAACACATAGCAATAACGGAACAAATGCTCAGGCAGATGCTCGACGGCTCACTAAAGCAACCCATTACCCCTGAAAAAAGAAGCGAGCTTAAAATGACCGACGACCAGTTGATTAAAAATCTCGAAGACAGGACTACTAAAATAAAAACAACAGACGCACTGAAACCCGAAAATTCGCCTTTCAAAACCTCCGACGAAGCGCTGGCGTCGTTTAAAGACAACCGCGCGAAGCTGATCACTTTTGTAAAAGATACAAAGGACGATTTGCGCGACCATCTGTTAACATTGCCTTTTGGATCGGTAGACGGTTACCAGTTCATTTTATTTATTGGTGCGCACAGCAACAGGCACACGCAACAGATCGATGAAGTAAAAGCCGATCCGAATTTTCCTAAATAGGAGTATATTTATGGCCCACCGGGTGCCCCTGTCCCTAGTATTCCATAATACGTCTTTATATGAAATTAAGTGCATGGTTAACCGTGCTGCTATTTGTGTGCGTCACTATTGCGTGTAATTCACAAAGTTCAAAACAACAGCCACCCCAGAGTTCTAAGGCCTCGAATGAAAAAAGTACCGCAAAGCCCAATAGCAACACCGGAAATATTTTAAAACTCACAAAACACCGGGTATTGGACCGGGAAGCAACCGGGCTCGTAGCTTCTACGTATTTGCTGCCTGGAGACTGGAAGGTGAATGACAGGTTATACTGGGAGTATAATGATGCAACGGTGCCAATCAGGTACAGCGGAACATATCAGAGTCCGGATGGAAGTTTGGTGATAAAAAACTACGCAGATGTTCGGGCGGTTTTGAGCACAGGCCCTGGCGGCACAACAGGTTATGCTCCTCCATCTGATATTATTTACGGATTGAAGGACCTGGTGAAATCTGAAAAAAAAGGAATCAATTTTCGTTACACCGGT